>NZ_RZOL01000005.1:0-54069 GCF_004022985.1 Mesorhizobium sp. M7A.F.Ca.ET.027.02.1.1
GTGCTACTTTGCCAGCACGCTACGCTCGCAGCTCTGACGATGGCGAGGTGGCGGAGATGCAGAAGTCTCCGCGAGATCGTGCGGCATCGTACGCTGAAGACGCTCGCAAGTCGCCGTTGAACGCCGCGCCGTGGATCGTGGACTGACGGTAAGAAGGACTAGCCGACCGCCAAGACCGGCCTCTTTCGCAGCCGCGCCCGCATGATGACAAGCAGAACCGTTTCGTCTTTCATGCCACTCTGGAATAATTTTATAAGCTCGGCCGCAATCTGCTCGGCGTTGTAAGAGATCAGTTGAATCTCCGCTTCCTTGCAAAGCTTCTTGAGGACCGATTCCAGCAATCTCAACCCTTCAGGATAGATAGGTTGATCACCGGCGGTGTCGTAGGTCATGTACGCCCCTTTGACTCGACTTAATTCAAGGCCGCAGATGCTGGGCGGCAAGCCCATGCATGACTCGTTTCAGGCAAGAGGTCATTAACCTATGCAAGTTCGAACAGGGCGCCGGATTCACCAACTGCAGGGGGATGTACAACAAAGGGAGCATGTGCACGGATCGAGCTGGGCAAGTCGTGAAAGCCCCTGCCGCCAGGCCTGTTAAGTCCCGACGGTGTTCCTGCATGGTGCTGTAGGCGAGCGAGAGAGCCTAAAAGAATTCACTCACCTTACGGCTTCTCTTTTTGAGAGCCGGGATGGGTTCGCGATGCATTTGCGGCTGCGCCGGCGGTGACTTCACCGGATGCTGTGCAAGCCTTGCTTGTCTCAGCCGCGCCGTCTTCTCAGCGCGTTCGGCTCGTTCAGCGTCCAGCATCTCTTGGCTGATACGTTTGGCGCGGTCGTATCTTTCCTAGTCGTGATTGCGAGTCACGGACACCTCCTAGCCAGCAACAAAAATCCTGCGAACCTTTTTGGTGACACGCGGCTTGCGTTGGCTGGGACCGGGCGTGATGGCTTGTGCGAGGCGAGCCTCCTTCAACCGCGCCGTCTTGGCGGCGCGCTCAGCACGTTCCTTGTCGATAATGATTGCTGCAGCTGATGTGGTATTCTCGTTGCGACCGTCATCATTGATCCGCGGCATCTCAGTGCCTCGCCCCGATTCTTGTCGCCCATAGTGCCATTTTGCACCTGCGTCCCGCCCTGAACTGGTCTATTGCCGCTTTGAGTGAGAATTCGGTTGCATGTTCCGGTTTCTCGCCCGGCTGGTGGTTGTCGTTGGCAGCTTGTGTGATGGCCATCTTTGTTCTCCTACGAGGCCGAACTTCGATATGACACAAGTGTTCCAAGGCAACTCGCAAGCTGCAGGGCTATTTTCGATGTAGGGGCACGCGCGGATGCTCAGGCGCGTGATCGGAGCATTGTGTTGGAGGGCCGTAGCTGGAACTATGAGAGCGCAGATAGCGTGGTCGCCTGAACATGAACGGCGGCCTTCCCCCCCTCTCGCAAAAAGCTGTCAGCGCGATATTGTTACCAGGAGCAAAGGAGCCTGGTGTCGACGAGAACTTTTCTCGCGACGAGATCGTTCAGACTTTGCTGCAGCACAGGGCCCCCGCAAGCGCATCAGCTCGGTATTGTAGGGAATTCGGGCGTTAGGGCCGTTGAACCGCTACGGGTGTGTCAGTAGCAAACTTACAGACAGCCGCAGGTCCAAACGAGCAGCACCGTTCCAAGCGCATACGGGACCAGAAGCAAACCTATCGTCACCCAGAAAGCTGGCTCTGCCAAGGCGGCCATGTCCTTGCGAAACTGCTCCATAGGGCTACCCCGGCAACTTCGACAAACGAATAGAGCTAATCTGGTAAGGCCTACGGCCCGCTTTTGGCATCTTCGACCTCCAGCGCATCCATGAGGGCTGCCACGTCGGTGGGTTCGCCATCGGCGTCACCATGCACGCCAGTCCGGGCGTTCTTTAGCGCTTGCTCGATCGCATCTTCAATGTTTCCGAGCTCGTCCTCACGCACCTCGCGACCATAACCGGCCGCTTCGGCATCCTGCTCGAATTGCTGGACCAGCACGGCGAAGCTCACTTCCTCTTTGCCAGCAAGAGTGCCGACATTCTCCTGCAGCCAGGTTTCAAAAAACTCTTTGGTCGCGTTCATCGGATCACTCCTTCGCCGGATTAAGCGCGGCGGCGATCCGAAGTTCCGCAATGCCGTCACTTTCCCAATCAGCAAGGGGATATGCTCATGGTGGGCTTGGCTGATAATCCCGAAAATTCGTCTGCGCGGTGCTGGCTCCGTACCGGGAGCAAGGCCGCCGGATGAGTTCACGCCCACCGAGCGCTCGTCGATCCGCATGCTCTTCGATCGGTCTGCATGGAACTATTGCCCGCTCGGTTGCGCAAGGCTGCCCGGCGGTGGTTGTTCGCCTTCCCGCTATTCTATCCCGACATTCCGGATTGAATCACCTCATCGGCTGACAACCGGTCGGACATCGCTGCACTGTTGGTCTGGTCCATCCCGAACTGAGCGACCTGAATCATCATAGCCTTGGCCTTTGCAATGAGTTGGTCGTCGGGAAGAGTATGCCCGGCCTGCAGGGTGACTGTAATACACTCGCCTCCCTCTCCGCGGAAGTCCACGATCGGAGCCTGGTCTCGGCTGACGACAATTCCCATCATCTGCATAAGAACCTCCTTCGACTGCAGCGGGCAGCCGAAACTCAACCCAGCTCGGCCGTCTAATCCTTGACATAAGCCCCAGGCTGACGACCGCCTCTGGGCGCCTTGGCGTCTTTCGAATGCTCGGCCATCGCAGGGCCTGCTCCGGAGACTTTCTCTGCGGCCGGTGACGGTGTCGCCGGCTTAGACGAGGTCCTGCCGCCCGATTTTTCGGGGCGTGGTGATATGCCAGTTGAAGAATTGTCTGAAGAAGTCATGGCTCGTTTCCTTAGCTGCGAAACTTCCTTACCAACCTCCGAAATGCCCTGACGTTCCATTGCGATCCCTTCGTGAGATAAGATCTCCGCAGGTGAACATGCCTCGTCCCTGGACGCGCATCAGGTAGGGGTTGATTTCGCAAGCGAACGGTAAAATGCGAAGCCGCTCCGGCGAGATACAGCTTAGCCCTACATGGCAGCGCGGGCATCGGAATACGAGCCGAGGCGAAACAGAGGTCCATCCGTCGCCGAACCCGCGACAGGCAGCAGGTTCGGTCATTTCTGCAGAAATGCGTTTGCCAGCTTGGACACAGCGGCAGTGCCCGTACCGCGCTATTCTCTCCTGGTGCCGAGAGCCTGATTGCAGCGCCGACTGGGAAAAGCCTGCGACACAGGCTGACTCCGCAGGTCAAACTATGAGGAACAATATCTCCCTTTGAAAGTTCTGGCCGACCCATGAAGGAGATATGAAATGTCAGAATCGCGCGAATGGCTTGTCCAATGGCTCAGGGATGCTCACGCCATGGAAGAGCAGGCCGAGACCATGTTGAATGGGCAGTTGAACCGAATTGAGAACTATCCTGAGCTCAGCGAACGGATTCGCCAGCACGTCCAGGAGACCAGGCAGCAGGCTGCTCGGCTGAAAACCTGTCTCGACCGCATCGGACAAGGATCTTCCACACTGAAGGATGCCGGCGGCAAGCTGACGGCAATGGCGCAGTCGCTCAGCGGTGTCTTCGCCGGTGACGAAGTGATGAAAGGATCGCTTGCAAGCTACACGTTCGAGCACATGGAAATCGCCTCCTACACAATCCTTATCGCCGCTGCCAAATCGCTGGGTGAAGCAGAGGTCGCCCAGGTCTGCGAAGAGAACCTGCGTGAGGAAGTCGCAATGGCGGACTGGTTGAAAAGCCATATTCCAACGACAACCGAGCAGTTCCTGGCGCGGGCCGACTCGGAGAGTGAAAACGCCAAGCGTTGATCAGCCGGTAGCGTATCGCTAAACAAGCTCGCCCCTTGCGCCGAAGCTCGGCGCAAGGCGCATCGAGGTTGAGCCGTTACCGCTGAAAGGCACTTCAAAGTAGGCAGTGCGTGAGTAAGTTTCCGATTAGCTCTCCGTGCCGCGATAGTATCCTTGACGCCAATTGAACTTGAAATTCCGGACGGAATTCTCTGCCATGTGCCGCTCCTTGAGAGCCCGCCGAACTGCCCATCATACGGATGTTGCTATCGCCCACTTTTTGGCGACAGTTCCCCATCCCCAACCATCTCCGCCAGCCGGCTGAGGAAGTCCACCAAAGCAGCTTGCGGCTCGTCGATTTCGCCGACCACGACCGAAATGCCCCAACGTCCAAGCACGGCCTCCTCCACAGGGTTTCGGCTGGTCATGAAGATGAACGAGGGCGGGCGATCTTTCTCATAGCCGGACCGATGCCACGTCTGCCAGAGACGGTGCAGCAACAACCGAATGTTTGGGTCGGAAAGGCTATAGCCAATGAAGAGGATCGTGCTGCCGAGCGCATCCGAGCGAAAACGCACGTCCAGCGGAGAATTGAAGGAGAGACGATCGAGGTAGTCCGTTTCGGTGAGGACGAGGGACGAATCCTCGTCGAAATCACCATGGAACTTGACGATGTGGGTAATGCCTTGGCGGGCCTGCGCCACATCGCGTGCATTGGCCACTTTCACGTAGTCCCGACCGTATATCTCATAAGCCAGTTCCAGATTCCGATCATAGTTAGTTGTGTAGATGACAGGGAAGTCGAGCCTCACGATGAGACGATGCAACTCGGATTTCTCGATCCGGTCCTTGGGGACGGACCAGTTTCTGTCCATCCAACTGCGAAGTGGCCCGATGCTGCCATGCTTGATGCGATAGTACTCGGCCAGGGTTTGAAAACGATCGCGTCTCGTGGAAAATTCGTCGTCGACGCCGAGCTCCTTTGCCATTCGCTCTATCAGCTTCTCCCAGGAGGGTAATCCAACGCTGATCGAAACCCCTGCCCCAACAAACAGAATTGCGCTGCGATGCCGAATTGCGTTGGCGAGCGAATCTACAGGGTCATCGTTCATCACGTCTTTCGAGGCCACCCGCGCAGGTCGACCTTCCTCCCTCACATCTGGTCGTTATTAGGCTCCTTGGTGATCCCCACCTGCCTGGCCAGCTCGGAAAACGGTGGCACACTCGCTTCGAACTGCTCGGTGTTAGCCAGCCGCAAAAGCCGCAAAGGGAAACACACTGCGTCGCGGTTAGCCGGCGACATATCCTCGAAGAGGCGCTCATCAACCGTGAAGGAGGCTTCCGCGTTTTTCAACGCCGTGTCGATATCATCGACCGAGAGAAGGCCTCTGCGGACCAAGGCGTTATTGACGGCCGCGACCGCCATAAGCAAACCTTCCAATTGCAGGTTGGCGACGTTCATGGGCCATTGTCCTTCATACCATTGGGAGCCCGTCGATAGATAATCCTGCTCCGGAGGCCTTGTGCCGTGCCGGTGATGGAGTTGCCGGCTTGCTAGAGCGTTTCGGCTGCGCGGCGACGCCGGGATTGGCATCTGGTGGCGCCATGGCTTGAATCTCCGCTGGGCTGCTGGACAACTCTCCACATGCCTCGAGGTTCCGGATCGCCATGGCAACCTTGCAAAGGCATAGGCAAGGCTTCTCGCTGTCCTACCGTCGGGCGCACCAGGTGATCGCGGTTGGGTCTTCAGACTGCGATTCAAAAAGCGCGTTGCATGGTTCCTCCGCGAGCGCGAGCCGCCTTCGGCAGTAGATGCCTGCCGCGCCCGCTCGTAGCCAAAAGCAACCGCCGCAAAGCGTTCGGCAACTTTAGAGCTCCGACAGTGCCTCCCAGACGCGCCACATAGAAACGACCAAGCTGATGCCTGCTACAGGTCTCGGGATCTCGTTTATCGGCGACATCAGGCAGCGGCGCTCCGCAGGTCAGCAGATCCGATGGATGGGAACAACCCGGCACCGTGATGGTTCGGTGGCATCAAAAGGTGATAGAGAACGATGGGTGAAAAGCTTAAACAGCACACAGAAGCCACAGATCGTGAAAAGGCGATCGAAGCTCTCTACTTTGCGCGCAAGTGCGGCCTCACCAAGGAAGAGGCACTCAAGATGCTCAGGGAAGCCCAAATCAGGATCGATGATGGACCCAAAAGCCGCTCCGGCAACCGAACTTAAAAGCGTCCGTTGAGCGCTCATCTCAGCCAGCGGCGGCGCATGATCTTCTTCACCTCCGACACGCATTTCAACGATCCCCGCATTCTGCGGCTCGACCCCCGCCCCTTCAGTTCATTGGTGGCGCACGACCAGGCACTGACTGAACTTTGGAACGAGACTGTTGCTCCAAATGACGAGGTTTGGCACCTCGGCGACTTCGCCAAGGGATCGGCCGAGACAGTGTCTTCGCTGCTGTCCTGCCTCCACGGCACCAAACACCTGATCATCGGCAACAACGACGGCATGGTAACGCTCCGCGCTTCGGCTTGGGCTAGCGTGCAACACTACAAGGAGCTAACTGTCGAGGGCAGTTTCTTGGTTCTTTGCCACTACCCGTTCCGCACCTGGAACAAGATCGGCAAGAAATCGATAAACCTGCACGGCCATTCTCATGGCCGGCTGAAGCCAATGACGCGCCAGCACGACGTCGGCGTCGACGCCTGGGATTTTCGCCCAGTCACCTTTGCTGCCATACAGGCCAGGCGCCGCCGAGATTGAGGTTAGCGCAGCAGATGGCGAACGATCGATGTCTTCACGTGGTGATGCTAGCCGCAAACAGGATTCCAGAATCCTGCCCCTGGAGTATTGCAGCCATGCTGGAACGCACCGCGAGTAAAATGGGACCGAGGAGCGCCCCACCCATCTGCACAGCCGTGGGACAGGCGCCGACCCCCGTCGTCAACACGGCGCTCCACTGGCGCCCCAATCGTTCATCCACCTCGCTTGAAACGAGCTTCAATCGCCGTCCTTGGCGACCTCAGTGCCACACACTCTCTCTAAGCCACTTAAGAAACCTGTTCCCTCCGATTGCCCGGCGGACTCTAGCGGCAGCCCACTGCCCTCTGAACGTGGTTCCGACATGGCAACTGCAGACGATGTCATGCAACTCCCCGTCAGACAGTTCGAAGAAGCGCTTTGCTGCCCCATAGGTGTCATCCTTCAGGCCTAACGCACGCAGTAGCGGGTCCTCGAAGGCCACAGTAATTGGCGAGCCCTCACCGCGCGCTGCGTCGCGAGCTTCCCGCTTCAGATACTCAGTGCCGGTAAGCGCTGTCAGGCGTCGCTCGGGATGTTGTTCCAGCAACTCTGCCCAGCGCTCAATGCGCTGTTGCCGGGTCATGATCGGGTATGTCGACAGGGGTTCTACTTCTGCAATTGTCTGCAGTTGGCTTAAAGTTTGGTGTTCCATCGTCGGCTCCTTTGGTCGAAGTCCCTTCCCCTCAAAAATTATCGCGCGCCGACGCGCTGACAAGAGCTGGCAAGGCGGCCACTTGCCCGACAATGATTGCGAAACAGCGCATTGCTCCGCCGGCGCGCGAAACGATATCTCATCCCAAATCAGACCGAAGCCGTTCAGAACGAACAGCTCGCCACCCGCCTGCAACAACAAATTAAATTAGTAATGCCTTATGGAACTTTGAGGCTGGCGTTTCATTTGATCGGCATGGAGGCCTCTGTAATCCAAAGTGCCGGGATGAGAGCGAACGTGTCGCTGCGCTACTCGCTGGTTCTGCCGATATACAACGAGGAACAAGTGCTGCCTCGTCTGATCGAGCGGATCAGGTTGCTAATCCACCAGCTGGACGGTGAGACAGAGGCTATTTTCGTCGATGACGGAAGCAGCGATGGCAGCGTCACTTACCTTCGGCGTGTGGTCGCCGCCGAGCCTCGTTTTCGGCTAATCGAGCTTTCCCGCAATTTTGGGCACCAGATAGCAATCACAGCCGGTATGGACGCCGCCCAGGGGGATGCCGTCATCGTCATGGATGCCGATCTCCAAGACCCACCCGAGGTGGTTCTCGATCTGGTGGCGAAGTGGAAAGAAGGTTTCGAAATTGTCTATGCCCGGCGCGTCAAACGCGAGGGCGAATCCTGGTTCAAGCGCTTCACGGCAAGTCTCTTCTATCGCTTGCTGGAAAGGATGACGACCGTTGACATTCCGCGCGATGTTGGAGATTTCCGGTTGGTCGGTCCCAAAGCGCTGAGAACTTTTAGGCAGATGCCCGAACACGATCGCTTCGTCAGGGGCATGTTTGGCTGGATGGGATTCAAGCAGGCGTCGGTGCCTTTCGAGCGCCCGGCACGAACCCATGGCCAGACCAAATACCCATTCTGGAAGATGGTGCATCTTGCTGCGCACGCCATCGTCAGCTTCTCGGAGCAGCCGCTGCGCCTGGCGCTCTGGGGTGGCTTGGCCATTTCTGCGCTGGCCGTAGCCTTCGGTGCCTACGCCATCTACGCCTGGGCCTTTGAAACAGGCATTGTTGCCGGCTGGACATCCACCGTGATGATCGTGTCGCTCCTGTGCGGCATCAACCTCTTCATGACCGGCGTTGTCGGATTGTATGTCGGCAGCATCCACGCCGAAGTAAAACGGCGCCCGCTTTACGTGATCGATCGCCTCACCGGCTTCGACCGGCCGATGCCAGCCGTCCCGGGCAAGAGCCGCCGCTCGCCTCGAAAATCCCGGCTTGGAGTCCCGGCCAATGTCCGAACCCTTCGACAGCTATAGATTCAATTATGGTGAGACGGTCCAGGGATCGATCCGCTTTTCAGGGCTTAAGCACGACTTCTTTCTCATGGCGAAGGCCGAGTTGCTGCGACGCGTTGTGGTCGAGCGGGGGCTTCGTCATGCCGGCCCGGATTTGCGGGTGCTTGATGTCGGCTGCGGCGTAGGTGTGCTCCATCCCTATCTCAAAGGCGCCTTCGAGTGCCTGGAGGGCTGTGACATCTCGCAGGAATCCATCTTGCGTGCCAGCCAGGAGAATCCGAGCGTCACCTACACGGTCTGCACCACGCCGAACCTGCCATACGACAATGGCGTCTTCGATCTGGCCTTCGCCAGCTGCGTCGTCCATCATGTTCCGCCCGCTTCCTGGCTCGGGTTCGTTCGCGAGATGCGGCGCGTCGTACGCCCAGGCGGTGCCGCCTGCATCATCGAGCACAATCCCTATAATCCGCTGACGCGTCTGGCTGTGTTCCGGTGTCCCTTCGACCATGACGCGGTGCTGCTCAGCGCAGCCAAAACAGCGTCCCTCCTTCAAGAAGCAGGCTTCAGCAACATCCGATCCGAGCACTTCCTGCTGCTGCCGTCGGGCGGGCCCTTGGCCCGAAAAGTCGAGCGCGCGCTCGCCCCCCTGCCGCTGGGGGCACAGTATGCGTGTAGTGCGCATGCATGAGCATCGGCCTGCCGGCGACGACGCCCTGAAGCTACTGGCACGCTTCGGCCTGGTCGGCATCGCTGCCACACTTCTGTATGCCGCTTTGGTTGCTGTTTTTTCCAAATCGGAATGGCTCGGTTTAACGCCCATCCATGCCTCGCTTGGGGCATATGCCGCAGCCACCCTGTTTTCGTATCTGGCTCACAAATCCCTGACGTTCGTGTCGGGCCGATCGCATCGAACTGAAGCTCCGCGTTTTCTCCTGCTGGCGGCAACAGGCTTGGCCATTGCCTATGGGGCGCCGGCGTTGCTGACGGTAAAGCTGGGCTTGCCGCTCATCATTCCCGTGCTGATTACGTGCTTGCTTGTCCCCGGCATCAATTTCTTCGTGCTTGACCGGTGGGTTTTTGCCGGACGCATTCCCGGTCGGCACGGCAATCGCTCCCGCCAGAGGCAATAATGCTCTAAATGGCGTCCAGTCGAAACGACACCAATTTGATGGAGCGCTTATAAATGTCGCTGGCGGCCTGGCTGGGCGGGATCCCGTCAAGATAGTCAAAGGTCATTTCGAACGTGCTGGCGTCCGAAAAAGCTGCGTGCGGAATGACGAACGAGACGGTTATCGGTTGCTTGCCCGACAGTGTGACCTTATGCACGGACACGCCATGCACCGAGATTATCACCCTCTGCGTCATCTGTGGCGGACGAATGACAGCGGCCATTTGTAGCGTTGCCTTAAGGCCGTCGCGAAGTGGCGGTATCTGCAGGCGAAGCCGCGAGGTCTCGCCCAGCGAATGCGTGCCGTCGGCTACCGGCCCCGACCAGCCACAAACTTTCATGCCGGCTACCCGTTTGGCGCCATCGGACCGGAAGGACACTGTCTGGCCGAGTGAGTAGCTGCCAATGGCATCGCGGTTGAGGCATGTCGTCGTGCGGTCGATGTAATAGGCACGATAGTCGGCGTGGACATTCGGATGGAGGGCCAGCGCAAGGATGGCGAGTTCGGACACGGCCAGAACCGCGGCGAGCGCGTAAGCGCCAAGCGAGATAGCGCGTCCATGGGGGTTGAGGGTGTCAGACCAAAGCAAGGTAGCCCCCAATCCATGCCACCGTCATGAAATAGCAGGCGACCAGGAAGAGAACCAAAGCGGCCAGCCAGGTCAGTTTCGACGCCGACAACAGGACGGCCATCAACATTATCAGAGGCGCCAGCCCAATGACGTATCTGACCATGGAGGCCAGATTCGTTATCAATGGCACGAGAATGCAGATCGCGCAGAAGACCCCAGCGCCATATTGCTTGCGAGCCACCAGCACGACTGATAGCGCCAGCCCGATGATCGCTGCGAGCGCACTCCATTGCGGCGCCGTGGGCAGCCACCCGGTCTTGGGAAATGCTGAGAGTCCGTCCCATAGAAACAGGAGCGGGTTCCCAGCCACTCGTCCAAAGGCGCGTTGGACGTGCAGAAATGCAAAGCCGTCGCCGACAGTGACATACAAAAACAGGATGTAGGCAAACAAGCCGGCAGGCGAGATAAAGATAGCGACGAGCAGATCCGGTCGACCGAGCACCCAACGCGGAAAGGAGAGTGGTGAGCCGCCCCGTTCGCGATGCTGCTGGAACATTTGAATGACGGTCGCAAAGACGACGAGGACCCCAACGAGCCTCGTTGCCGAGAGGAGCGCTGACGAGATGCCAGCGACGGGATAGCTGGAACGTTTGAGTGCCAGGAAGACAATCGAGGTCAGGAGCACGAAAAGAGATTCGGAAAGGAAAGTTGTGAAGTGGAAGGATAACGGGCCGCTAAGCAGAAAAGCGCAGTACAGTACATAGGCCCGCATGTTCTTCTCCAGCAGCGGCCATGCCACCAGACACGCGGTGTAGCTGCATGCAATCGAAGTGATCGTCGCGACCAGTATCGTGGCGAAGGGGAAAATCGCCCGGATCACCGCTACCAGCATCGGATAGAATGGAAAGAAGCCCCATCGTCCGACGTTGCTTTGGTTTGGGATGGGAAAGCGCTCGTAGCCGCGTTCGGAAATATCCAGATACCAGTGGCAATCCCATCGGCAGAGCGCACGAGCATAAGACTCGAAGCCTGGTTCCGCCAACGTTGAAGCAACAGCGGCATAACGAATAGCAAGGCCAGTGAAACCGAACAGGAGCGGGACTGTCACGACCGCTGCCGCTACCATGTGGCGCTTGTTGATCGTCGGGCCGTAGTCGGGGAAAATCTCGAACTGCTCTGCGCCCTTCATCGACGGCGCATCGCCGGGGCTCTTGATGGCCGGGACGAGATTGTCAGTCCCGGATTTTCTCATCGCGGAGCACCGGCGCGGCGAGTTTCCACCCCCTGATGGGAGCCCGCTTCGACTGTGACCAAACCGCCGACCGTGGCCTTGCCAGCTTCATAATCGACCGCCGTGGCGTGGCCGATGAGGTTCAACTTGTCCGGCGCCTTTGCCTTCTTCGGCGTGTCGATCGAGAAGAGGAAGTTGTAGGTCGCAACGCTGACGCTGGCCCGACGGTCGTCGAGCAGTTCCAGATGGGTGACGCCTATCGTCACCTCGTGGCCAAAGCCGATGCCAGTCTGTTCCCGCACCATGTGAGGGATTCTGGAGCGCGGCTGGCGATCGTCAAGAGGTTGCTAATATTCGAGCGGCGAAGGGCAACAAATCTTTGGCCCTGCTTCTAAGCGAGCGTTTGGAGAATACCCGCGGTGCGTGGAAGGCGCCTTTGAAGCGCGTCGAGAACACGATAATCATGCATGCCTCGGCGGCCGGACGAGCTATTGCGCAGCCTTGACACCGGGATGGTCGCCCGACAAATCAAAGGTCCGCACCGAATGCTCCTTCTGTGCGACGTCGAATGCCCACGGGCGGAGGCGCAAAGACCGAGATCGCCTTTGCGTGGACCTTGAAATGAGCTGGTGTCGAGGTGACGATCTCACCATCGGTGTTGACCGGCATCGGCTTCTCCGTCTCGATGTCGAACTCGACGCACCTAGCCGTCCGAACCTCTCGCCAGGCGCCATGCGTTCCAGAACGGAAGGAGCGGAGCATCAGCGCCAGTTTCCAGAGGTTCGTCATTTCCAAGCTATAGAGATCGAGATGTCCGTCATCGATCTCGGCCGTCTCTTCCACCACGTTGCCGCCCCCGTAGTGACGACCGTTTCCCACCAAAAATTCCATAGCGTTGTTCGCCTGCGCCGCTGCATCTCCATCAACCCTGTGGGGGAAGTCTGCCAGCGCGATGACATAAAGAGCGGCTGCGAGAACGAGGACGCAGCCAACGGCAATCATCTTGGCGAGTGGGCGAGAAGTGCTGCAAGATGGCAAACGGAACGGTTCGCGCACAGCGAACACAATCACGATGGCGAGAATATGCATCGCCAACCGCTATTGCGGGAGCACCCGCCGGGTTCAAGTGAACGGAAACTTGCCCGATGACCAGGCATGCTAACGCTCCAACTACCCCGCTGGCACTAAGATTCATCGCCTGACGGGCGGCCGTGTTGTGTCGAGCAAAGCGCCTGCGCTTGCCATCCGCGGGCCCCCCAACGCCATCGTCACCCTCTCAAAAAGTCCGACTGCCCAGTTTGTCACCCCTTCGCCGGATACGCAAGAAGGCCGTTCGCCGCGCGATGACGCCACCATTCTCGAGGCGCAAAGCCTATCATGGCTCGAACCGAACTGTCGTTACGCGAAGGTCCGGAAAAAGCGATTGAGTGCGGGCATTTGAAGCGGTCCAAGCATTCCAGCCGCTTTGCGCCCGCGCGCGGTGCGATGATTCGGCGCGCCTGCATTTGATCAGCTTGAGGAAGTAGCGCCGGTCGGTTTGCTCTCAGATGGGGAGGAGGTGGACGTGGTTTGACCCACTCTGCATAGTCGTCGGGCAGCATGTCTTCCAGCTATATGAGACTGTACTTTTCCGGGGAGAGGACCAAGGTATCGGGAAAGGGCGTGGTCGGCTATCGAATCAGTGCTCAAACTGCGATGGAGATCCCGCAACTTCAGATGCCGATGATCAGACCTCTCAAACGTTCTACGCAATCCCAACAAGTGCTGGTTACGGGAGGTTCCGGCTTCCTCGGTATGTACTGTATTTTGCAGCTGCTCGATCTTGGATACCGGGTTAGATGCACTGTACGCTCGCTGACACGCGAACCAGAAGTTTGTCGTACACTCGAGCAGATGGGCGCATCATCAATTGGCGCTTCTCTTTCCTTCATCGAGGCAGATTTGAGTGCCGATCCCGGTTGGGATGATGCCGCCGCCGGTAGCTCCTACGTGCTACATGTCGCCTCTCCATTTTCCGTTGGACAAAAGGATGGCAATATTGACACCATCGGCATCGCCAGATCTGGCACACTACGAGGGTTGCGAGCAGCACATCAAGCGAAGGTTAAACGGCTGGTGATCACATCGTCATTCGTTACCATGAGTTACGCTCGCGAAATGGACACCGCTGAATTCACTGAGGCCGATTGGAGTGACTTGAGCATTCCCACTCTTACCGCCTACGTCAGATCGAAGACGTTAGCCGAAAAAGATGCCTGGGATTTTGTGAGGCGAAAAGGTGGGCCAGAGCTTACAGCAGTAAACCCGACGGTGATATTGGGGCCGGTCATGTGCCCCGACTATTCTCCGTCAATTTCACTCATCCAACGTATGCTGGACGGAAATCTGCCGTTAGCTCCGAAGCTTTCCTACGGGATCGTGGACGTCCGCGACGTCGCCGATCTACACATTCGCGCTATGACCGATCCTGCAGCAAATGGCGAGCGGTTCGTTGCAATAGCGGGTGAAACAATGAGCATATACGAGATAGCCCGGGTGCTCAGGTCGCGGCTGGGTGCTCATGGAGCAAAAGCGCCGCGATTTGAGATGCCAAACTGGGCGATGCGACTTCTCGCTTTGGTCAGTCCTGCGGCAAGTGCTATCGCCGGCATGTCTGCTTTACGGGGACAAAGCTGCCTACGGCCTCCGATGACAAGCAAAACTGCTGCCACCTACGACTCGTCCCTCTCATCGCGCAAATTAGACACAACGCGGCGGTTCTGCGACCTGCAGGCGGCGTCGGGGCAGTCGCGGACGAGCCTGTCCTTGCCGTAGCCCTTGGCCCACATGCGATTGCGGTCTATGCCGCCGGCGGCGAGGTAGTCCATCACCGCATCGGCGCGCTGCTGCGACAGCGCCGTTTCACTTGCGCCGGGATCGTCGGCGAAACCCTGCAGCTTGAGCAGCCAGCGCGGATGCTTTGCTAACCAGGCGATCTGGGTGTCGAGGGTGGCCTTGGCGACAGAATCGAGCGCAACCGAACCTTGCGTGAAATAGGTGCGGCGGCCGACATTGAGGATAAAATCCTCCTCGCTGCCCGGCTGCACGTTCTGGAAGCCGGCAATCTCGGCGTTGGTGACGTCTGGCGTGGAAGGGGCCAGCGTGTTGCTGGTCGAGCAGGATGCGACAAACACCAGCAGGCTGGCAGCGAGCAGCCGGCGCGTGTTTTCAATCATGCGGTTCATGAGGCGCCAATCATTCGACAGTTGTGGAAGCGGGCGCCTGGTCGGCGATGTGCGGCAGCACCTCCACCGCGGTGCCGATCGGGCACCGCTGGTAGAGGTCGATGATGTCTTCCGGGAACATGCGAATGCAGCCGCTGGAAGCGTCGGTGCCGATGCTCCATGGCTCCAGGGTGCCATGCAGGCGGTAGCCGATGTCGGCGCCGTCGCGGTACAGATAGAGCGCGCGCGGCCCGAGCGGATTGTTGGACGCGCCGCCTGCGACCATCGGCGGTAGGTCCGGCTTGCGCTTACGCATTTCGGGGGGCGGGACCCATTGCGGCCACAGCGCGCGGCGGTCGATCGTCGCGCGGCCGTACCATTTGAAGCCGTCCTTGCCTACGCCGACGCCGTAGCGGATGGCGGTCTTGTTTTCCATGATGAGGTAGAGGAAGTGGTGGCGGGTATCGACCACGACGGTGCCGACCGGCTCGCTGCTGAAATACTTCACGATCTGGCGATGCCATCTCTTGTCGATCTTGGCGAAGTTGGTCTTGCGATAGACAAAATTGTTGTCGCTGGCGTCACCGGCGAAAAAGGATTTTGCCGTCGCGGCTAGAACAATATTGCCGGTTGCACCGACCGCGACCAGCGCCAGGCCGCCGATGACGACTCCCCTGCGTGATAAAACCATCGGCAATCCCCCATGCCTTAAGTCTGGCAGACCATAGTCGAGAATGATTTCGCCTCAAAGTGGAAAATGCTGCAGCGGGCCGGATGCGACCCGAAGCCGGACCTTCGATACGCCTCGGATTCACGGGCCGAAGCCAATCCTTGCGACCTCGAGCCTCGAACCTGCCACGCATTCAGAAGCCGTATAAAGCGATGGCGATTCCGAAGACGATGACGACCAAAATGCCGATGAAGGTCGGTGCTGTTACGATGAAAGCTGCCGGGACCAGGTATAGGTTGCGCCAAGCTAGCGTTGCCGTAACGATCGCGATGATGGGGGAGACCACGAAATAGACCGGGGTACCCCAGTCGTCACCGCCAAAGTCGAGCCCTTGCTCAGCGACCGAAGGCAGCATCGAAAACCAGCCCAGCATGATGCTGCCGGCTAACGCCAGGTTAGTGCCGCGAAGATCGCCTCGAATAGCCAGCACAAAGGCCGCCATGGCCGCAATCGTCTGGAGCCCGCCTGTCATGGCCGCTGTCCATCCGGCCATCCCGGAGCCCGGGTTTGACACGCCCATGAACACATAGGCTACCAACGACAGACCCAGATACGCCTGCAGCGCCGCCGTTAGAAAGAGAAGCGGCCATACTGCCTTTTCCGCCGCTGATTTGTCTTGCTGCTCCCCGCTTGCCATGTTCTGGTCTCCAAATTCTGGGGCTGCCTCGCCTATCCTGCGGCCTGGTCGGAGCCTGTCTGAAGAAGCGGCTCTCTGCGGGGAGTTCTCACCCGGAGGAGGCGTTTTGCAACCTCACTCCCACGCGAGTCTGGTTCAAAGCGTCTTCAGCAACTATGTCCACATATGGGATCGCAGGAGTTCGCCTCAACGACCGAAACAAGGCGCTTAGCATACGCGGCTCCACTCGGAAATGGAGCCGCATCTGTAGGTTTCCGTAGCCTCAGCAGTTCCAGGCCGCGTCGCTCCAGCCATGCGAGAAGGCTGGAGCGTGGGTCGCTCATCAACTCGAACTGAACAGGTCGGCCGGTGTTCTGTTGGACGACCGCTGCGCGCCGGCAGACGGTTGATGAGCGTGGGGCCGCAAATAGAATGGCAGCTTTCAGGAATAGATGGACTACTTTCAGCTCCGGTATTTTGCGGCCGCCCAAATTGGCCTAATCCTGCAGGCGTGCGAGACGCCCGCCGTCAAAAACAACGGCTGCGCAGGCCGGATGCCGCCTGATGGCACCTAGGCCTCCCCAGCGGTCTTAGTTCACGATGCAGGACGGCACCACTGCGATCGGCTGAATCCGGTCAGCGTGTGCTTCGGGTTGGGGGCGCAACATCAGGCGGTGTCATTTGCTCGGATGGCGCCGAACCAACCACCGCGCCAGGGGCGCCAGATTGTTGGATCTCTACTTCGCGGCTCACACCTTGGTGAGCAGCTTGCATCTCCGGAACAGTGAAAACCGGCACCTCGCCCTTGAAACCCTGGAGCTCAAAGGCGCCCGCCTGGACGACCGGCATCGATGCTCCTGCCGCAAAGCCGGGTCCGAGCACCAGCTCGATGCCCAGCTTCTTGGTCGTGGACTCGAGACGTGCCACGCGGTTCACCGGGGAGCCGATTGCGGTGTAATCGAAGCGTCGTTCGGAGCCGAAATTGCCTACTGAGCAGATGCCGGTCTCGATGGCGACGCCGATTTCGATCGAGCGATGGCCATCCGCAGTGAAGGCGGCATCTTCGCGCTTCACCCGCTCGATCAGGGCAAGACCCGCGTCGAGCGCACGCTCGCGATGATCGGGTTGATCAAGCGGCGCGTTCCAGAAGGCCAGCACCGCATCGCCCATGAACTTGTCGATGGTGCCGTCGCGCTTGAGTATCTCATCGGTCGCAATACCAAGGAAATGGTTTACTACCTTGGCGATCTCATGGGTATCGAGCTGTTCGCTCATCGTCGTGAAGCCGCGTATGTCGCTGATCAGGATTGTGATCTCGCGCTTCTCGCCAGACAGGATTGCCTCGGTGTCCGAGCTTGCGAGGCGCTGCACCACGGAGGGCGACAGATATTGGGAGAACTGTCGCGCCAAGGTGGACCGGCGCTGCTCGCTGCGCCTGTAGAGGACATAGCCTTCGAAGCCCGCAACCATGATCGTTGCAAGCGCCGGCTGCAGCGGGTCATAGAGTGCACCCTGCATGCTGTACTCGAGAGCGCCGAACACAAACGGCGTGACGGCCAGCAGCGCCAGTGCGAGGGCGCCAAGCACGACACGCCCGGCGAGCACTCCGGACAGCCCGATGAAAACGACGGCACTGAGGAGAAACCAGAGCCGCTCGAGCATACGTGCGTGCGTTGGCTCGGCCAGGTGGCTCCCGGCAAGCATCTGGCCAACCGCATCGGCGTGGATGTCCACTCCTGATCGTGCTGGACTCCTTGGCGTGGGCAGGTACTGCGTCAGTCCCACAGCCGACAGGTCGACAATGGCGATGGCGTCGCGCAGCCGCGGATCGCCATGGCGCGAAAGGATAGTGCTGGCAGACAGGCGGGGCGCATCGGTGGCGGTTTGCCAGAGGCGGATGCTCCCCTCCGGCTCGAGCGGCACAATGGCCCCGGCCATCCTGAGTGCGTCGAACCCGGCTGCATTCATCCGGGCTATGTACCCGTCCTGTCCAGCGTAGAGGCGCAGGAGCTCGAGGGCGAAGGACGGCCACAGCTGCACGCCTTGAGCGGTGTTGCGAAGCCAGAGCAGCGGCACATGGCGCAGTACGCCGTCGGGATCGGGCAAGGTGCGAATTACGCCAAGGCCCGCGGCAGTGTTCGAGAATTCGGCAAGCGAGCCGGTCAAGCCGGTGAAGCCGGGAAGTGTATCGGGTACTTGCCCGACGATCGACCAGCCGGCTTTGGGTTCTGCTTCTGAAACTGTCGCCTCATTGCCTAGGCTGACGGCAAGCGCCGTTCGATTTTTGGCCAGCGCCGCTGCTAAGTGCTTGTCTCCGGCGATGCCTTCAGGCGAGTTGTCGGCCTCGGGGAGTACCAGCGCAAGCCCGACCACTGCCGCGCCGGATTCGGTGATGCCATCGACCAGATCGGCCAAGAGGCCACGATTCCAAGGCCATCGCCCATGTGCCTTGAGGCTGGCGTCATCTATCGAGACGACCACGACAGGATTGCTCGTCGTCTGGCGTGGGGCGAGAAACTGATAGAAGTCGTACGTCCGCTCACGCAGACGCGACAACGGTGCGTCAAAAGCCAAATGGCAAGCGAGCAGCAGGAGCACGACCACAAGGCCGGATATTTTGCGCCTGCCAGCTTGCCGCCAATCAGCCCAGGGACTACCGACCAAGCGGCTCATCGTGGGGCCAGTCTAATCGCAGTAGTAACAGCAACGCTCACCCTCACACTCGCCCCTCCGCCCCCCGCTGCCCGCAGGTGGCATTGGGCTGTCAGGGAATTCCAAGACCACTCCTGGCAATGCGCCGTCCGTGGACCCGCAGACTTCGAGCGAGCCGCCGAGTGCCGATGCACAAATTGCGCTTACGTCCAACCCAGGACCCGGCGCCCCTGGCAGGCCGGTGCCCGCTATCCGGTCAATACTGTCCAATATCGGGAAGGTGTCGATGCCACCGTAGCCGGTCAGCAGCTTGCCATCTTCCGACGTGCAGGCGTAGCCCGGGTTTGTGATGACCAGCCGTTTGCCATTGATCGTGCAGGTCATGCGGCCGGCGCGCAATATGCCGACAGTCTGGCCGGCTGCCACCAGCACTTCGATGATGCCGCCTCTCGCCCCGAGCACCATGTGCGGCGTCGCAACCTGCATGACGCCCCCTTTAGAAACTTGGCCGCCATAAAAACGTGCCAGGCCGCTGTTCATCCCGATATCGATCTTTCCGGAACCGGAGCCCGGATTGTAGACGAATTCATCGATTGTCAGGCTGGTGTTCGGACCAATCTTGGCGCTCGATTCATCCCGGAACACCAGCATTCCAAGACCGGTGGGGTCACTGCGCAACTGGTCGCCGAGTTCGACGCCAGCACCAACGTTCATTGTCCCACCGTTGTTGCGGACGATGTTGGTCTGATAGGCTGTCATCGACCCGACTGTCTCAGCGGCGGATGGTACCGTGAAAGCAAGGCAGGCGATAAAAAGAGCGATCTGACGGTACCTCATCGAGGCCTCTTTCAATTGAGCGTCAACGTATAGCTCATGAGCATTTCGAACGATTTTCGGTCGCGGTTGGCGATGGCGAAAGTGGTTTCTCGATAGGCGAGATCAACGCTGATCTTCTGGGCTTCCGTCAGCTGAAAATCGCTTTCCGAGGCAATGCGCCAGAAGTCGCTCTTAATATTTGTGCCGATGCCGACCGAGAGATCGGGAATGTCGCTGTGGCCGGCCGAGAAGGCGATCTGGTGTGACCATGCGAAAAGATCCGGTACGTTCATCAACAGGCCGCCATAGCGGACCTCGCCTGAGTAGCTGCGGCCGATTTCTCCAGATCCGGAAGCGAAGTCGTTCGAGCCGACAAAGCGCAGTCCGAGCGCCTGGCCATTGCGGAAGCGGTAGCTGCCGCCTGCCTCATAGAAGACCCTGCTGTCGGCGAAAATGCCTTGCGAGGCGCTTAGATCGATGTAGCCGCCACCGGCGAAGAGCGTCGTTTCGACCGTCGGTCGAACGAGGAAACGTCCACCAAGGCCAATGCCGGTTTCCTGAATATCGCTGTCGAAACGGTCTGTAACGGTAAACGCGGAGAGCAGCAGGCGAAGCGAATCGATCCCACTATTGGGCAGCCCCTTGTCCCAGGTAATCGCTGCGTTGCCGTGGACAAAAGTCTTATCGCTACCCGGAACCGACAGGTCTTCCGTGAAAAAACGCTCTGTCGCCGTCAACGACCCTGAAAGCACCAGCGCGTCGGCACTTGGCGTGCCGAGGTCCCACCGGACAAAGCCTTCCGCCCGCCCGTAGGGCGAGACGAAGCTTTCCTCGTCCTGCGCCCCGCCCGGCGCAAAATTGGTGAATGCGCTGAATACGCCGCCGGTCAGGGCGAGTTCCCAGGTGACGCCACGCAACGCACGATCGATCCGGCCGAGGAGGCGAACAGCTTCCTGCTGCTCACCCGCGGTCAGACCGCCGACTTCGATGCCGTACTGCACCTGCCGCCGGGCCAATTCATAGGAGCCGACATGATAGTACAACCGGCTGGCGGCAAGCCGGGCGCGCGCATCGCGGGGGTATTGGATCAGATACTGCTCGATTGAGGAGATCGCCTGATCGTATTGGCCCGCGTTGACCGCAACCGTGACGAATTGGGCGAGCGTTCCATTGTCGGCCGGACTGGCGATGCGGGCCGAAAACGCATCGTCATAGGCCGTAAAAAGACCTTGTGCGCCGGCCGGCAATACCCCGCTAAAAAGCAGCGCTGCGGCGAAGCCGAAAATCGTGCGAGACGAAGATTGCATGCAGAGAACCCACCCCGACCGGACTAGTGCGAAGGAATCGCATGACTACAAGAAAAAAGGCGACTGAACTGCCACCAGATCATGCGAGCCTCAGCAGCTGTTGCAGCTGCGCAACAAGCTAACAGGCTTATTCCTATTTTTGGCTGCGCTGGTCGCAAAAACGTCTGCTTGGAGTTGCTGGACGTAATTGAAGGATTCGGCACCAGTGGCAAACAACCAGATCCTGAGTGGCGGATCGCAAACCGACGAGGTTAATATTGCTTGCGCGATTCTGCGCGTGTTCTGGTCACTGAATAGGCTTCAAGGTCATCCACGGCCTATCCAAAGGTCTTCCGGCGCGTTGCGCAAGGGGTCAGAGAGCTGCCGGAGGGTGCTTCTCACGATGCGTGCGCGATGCGGCCTGGCTCTCGCAATTCGCTGAACGCGACGAGATCAGCTTGTTGCCCCAATTTCCCAGGAACGTACCTCGCTACAGCACGAGTATGGTGGCCAGCCCCAGCATCAGGCCCATGCCTACAATATCGGTCAAGGTGGTGAGGAAGATCGCCGAAGCGACCGCCGGGTCGGCGCCGACCCGGCGCAGGCCCAACGGGATCAGCACGCCGGAGATTCCAGACATGAGGCACGATCCGGACATAGCAAGCAGGATCACAAGTGCTAACATGGGCGCTTGGGCGGCCGACTCCGGTTGCCTCGAGGCGTAGAACCACATCGCCGCAGCCGCAAGAAGGCCGACAAGCAAGCCGTTGGCGATCCCGAGCGCGCCCTCTCTCACCACCAAGTGCAGCTTCGGTCGTTTGTCCACATCCCCCAGCGCAAGGCCACGCAGCGTCATAGCCAGTGCTTGGCAGCCCGTGTTTCCGCTCTGCCCGGCCAAGACCGGGAGGAATGCCGCCAGGGTGACGATCTTCTCGATGGTTCCTGTGAACGAACTGACCACGAATGCGGCCATGAAGGCCGTCAGGAGGTTCAACTGCAGCCACGGATGACGCTTTAAGAAGGCTGAAAACAGCGGCGTGAAAGAGCGCTCCTCCTTCTGGACACCTACCATCTGGCCAGACTGAGCGGAAATCTCAATGACTTGCTGCTCGAACAAGCGCCAGCCGCGAACCTGCCCGAGCAGCCGGTTCTCCGCGTCCACCACCGGATAGACAGGGTAGTGACGCCGTACCGCTGCCTTGCAGGCGTTGCTCAAAGAGAGACCGACATGAAGAGCGAACGGCTTGGGCAGCATGATCTGGTCGACAATGGCGTCCGGTTCGCTCAGCATCAGATCGCGCAGGACCACCAGGCCAACCAGTTTATTGCCCTCATCCGTGACGTAGAGATAAGTGAGTTCGGTCGGCACCTGGGCGCGTCTGACAGCTTCCACCGAGGCAGCAACCGTCGTCCCGACAGGAACGCTGGCGGAAATCGGGTCCATTACCTCGACAAGCGACTCGGGGATCGCGAAATCCTCGCCATCGTCAGGGGGCCTGATGGGCCGCATATGCGATGGCAAATGCTCGGCCACCTTGCGGGCGTGCCCCTCTGGCAACAGCTCTAGTGTGTCGCGGATGAACTCGGGAGACTCTCTGGCCAGCAATTCAGCTGCGTCGTCGGGTGCTCGGGCACGCAGTGTGCGCACCAACTTCTGAACGCCGGTCTCATCTTTCATTCGCTATAACCCCCAGTTGAAGGTCACATAATATGTTAAGTACCGGATCGCACCAATGTGGAAATACTCAGCTTCTTCCTGCCCCAGCAGTCCGCCTTGGCTCTCGAAGTTACTGCGGCCTAAAACGAGTTGACATACGCCGCCTGACGCATGCGTCGACCCGGCAGACGCCATCTCACCTGGGTGATCCGGACCGGTCCGGAATTCCTGCCTGAGCGATCAATGGCCGTCTTGGGAAATGCATGTGGGCAATGGCGGGTTGGAGAGTCTGATATCGTTGCGCATCGAGAGCCATGGCGCGGTCACTGTGATGTCTGCTTCTTGGAAGCGGCTGCTAATATCTCAATGACCGAGACGAAGCGCAAAGACGCCATTCGCAAAAGTCTGGTCAGACTGAATGTCTGAGATACGCTTAAGCCAACATCAGGATTCGGCGTGCCGAACGCTCCGCGGTAAGCTGCCGTTCTAGCTTGGCGTCCTCGGGCAAAGTTTCTCTCGTCAGCTCACGACTCCATCCCCCGTCGTTCGCGAGCGAACGGCACTATTCTGATACCCGCCGTCCACCAGGCGGACGACGAACTGGGCTCGAAGTCGACCTGGGACCTGTGCTGCGGTTAAGCATCCGACGTGATGATCGCGGTCGACAACTAGGTCGGCGAATTGGAAACGACCGCCACTCCAGCAAATCTGCTTTAGAGCAAAATTGCACGCCGGCTTACAGGCTGTGCGCAGCAGAGCCAATTCTCTTGCGATGCCGCCCCGCTTACGACAGGATTGCCGCAACTGGAGGTTAGCCTATGACGCCAGACCCCTTGCGGCCCGACCAGCTGCCACTCGACACTCCGCCTGTGCAATACCTGAACCTGGACCCGTCGCTTTATGTACGCGATGATATCTGGCAGCAGGAACGGTGCAGCATCTTCGCGCACACTTGGCAGTTCATGGGGCCTGTCGCCTCGGTCGCGACGTCCGGTCAATACCTTGCCATCGACATCGCCGGCACGCCGATCTTCGCCATCCGGGGCCGGGACGGGACCTTGCGCGGATTTAAGAACGTCTGCCGCCACCGGGGGGCGAAACTTCTGGCCGATGGCGCGGGCAAATGTGGGCTGATCGTTTGCCCCTATCACAAATGGTCCTTTGCCGACACCGGACGGCTGGTGCAGGCCCCATGGTATGGCAAGGATCCCGCGATCATCGCCGAAGACTGGCCGCTGGAGACGGTGCACTTGTCGGAATGGCGCGGGCTGCTCTTCGCGGCACTCGACCCGAAGGAAAGTCTTCTGGATCAACTTGGCTCTCTGCCCGACGAACTGGCGGACGAGCCGTTGGAGACCTATGTCGCCACCGATCAGGCCACCGTCAGCTTTACGGCGAACTGGAAGATCTACACCGACAATTTCGTCGAAGGCTACCACATCCCTGGCACACATCCCTCGTTCTACGCTGCCATCGACTTCGAAGCCTTCCAGACCACCGCCCATCCCGGTTATGTCCGGATGACCGCACCGCCGAAAGACGGTCTGTTCTATCGCGGCAAATGGCTTTGGATGTGGCCGAACTGGACGCTGTCGCTTTTCGATGGCGGCATGAACGTTAGCCGGATCAATCCGACCTCACCGCATCACACAGACCAGCATTACCATTTCTTCTTTGCCGATATCGCTGCAGAAACATCCGAGAGCATGGCGAAATCTGTGCAAGGCACTCTGGCCGTGGTACGCGAGGACTACGCCATCTGCGCCGATACGCATCGCAACTATGCCGCAGGGGCCTATAGCTCCGGCCCGCTCTCGGGGCGGCATGAGCGGGGAGTGCAGTATTTCCAGGAACGGGTCGCTGCGGCACTGGGGCTGTGAGCGCCCCTGGCGTCCTTGTCCGCCGGATAGCTCGGCGCCGGCACGAGAGCCCTCCGACCGGTCGAATAGGGCGGGCACGGTAAGACGAGTTACGAGCGTCGTGGCAATCGGAGCTCGCTCAATGCGGAGAGCAGATCGGCGCACGCGGCTTTGACGACCAAGTTTAGCGGGCTGGAGCTGATTGCCCCGATCGGCACCGATTCCGTGAGGCGCGGCTGCTGCTGCAACGCCTGCGTTAACCAGTCGCACGGCCGGCCGAGCACAGCTATCCGGTCATCTTCTGGCCCGGGCGATCAAGGTTTCGTGGTAAGCGACCAAGGACTTGGCATGAAGTCGCGTGCGATAGCGTGCCGGGAATAGGTCGTCCTTCGATTGCATTCATTTGATAGGATGCAAGATGCCCGGCACTGCTCTTGTTCTGACCCCTAATAGGCGCCATCACGAGACCTCATACTGCTGCGCCAGCGAAGCGGAAAGCTGGTCGGCGAAACGTGCAGCGGCCACCGGTAGGGTGCGGCCCTTGAGTTGGCCGACATAGAGCATGCCAGCGGGCACGTCGCGCAAGTCGAGCGGCCGGGAGATCATGTCACCGGTCATCGTCTGGTGGGATAGGCCAATCGGGAAATGGAAGGTGATGATATCCTCTGAGATAGCGTGGTTGCGCAGGAATTCGAAGCTGTCTGACTGAATCACCGGCTCCAGCTGCAGCGATGACGATTGCGCCCCGATGTCGAGCAGGTAGCGCACACCGTAACTTGATGTGGGAAGCGCGATTGGATAGTCGAGGCAAGCGCGCAAGCGCACCGTCTCGTGAGAAGCCAGCGGATGATGGGGCCGCATAACCGCATGCACCGGCTGGTGCACCCGTATTAGTGTCATGAAGGCAGCCAGCCGGGTTGGCTCGTAGACGATGGCAATGTCGGCCGTGTGATCGACCAAGGCACGCTCGGCCTCCTCCCGGTCGCGCAGGTGCACTCCGAAGGTCACATTCGGATGTTCCTTGCGGTAGAGTGAGATCTGCATCGGCAGATGGTAGGGCAATAGCGCCTGGCTGCAGGCGATCGCCACATGGCCGCGCCGGGCGCCAGCAAGGTCTGCAATCTGCGATTTCACGTGCTCCATATCGGATAACTGGTTGCGCATTTGCTGCACTAGAAGTTCGCCGGCGCTGGACAATCGCACGCCGTGAGGCAGTCGCTCGAAAATGGCAACGCCGAGTTCGGCCTCCATCGCCAATATACGCCGATTGAGCGCCGTCGAGGTTATGGCGAGCAATTCCGCGGCGGCGCGGATCGAACCGGTCTTGGCCACCACATCGATATAGTGAGCGGAGTTCAGGTAACGCATCGGCAGCCCCCGGCATCACCGCTGCAATTCTTGCAGCAGGCTGAACAAAACATAGCACAAGACAGCAGCGCCGTCATCGAGGATAATTAATCCTGTCGAAGAAGCATCTTCAAGCGACATTGATTTTTTAAAGACAATGAAAGATGGAATAATGTTTGTTCCACTTTCTTCAACTAATTCATCGATCGAATGGAGCAATCATGCGCCACATATCAATTGTAATATTAGCTTCTCTCGGTCTTGTCGCCCTTGCAAATGTATCGGCGATCGCCGTCGAACAATGTGGCGACGCGACCGCGTCATCTGGCCTGCCAGGTTATAATCATCAATGTGGTGTGACCTCTAAGGGCAGCATCGATGAAAGCGCTCTAGCGGACGTAGGCGAGCATAAAAGCTGCGGTTCGGATTGTGCGCAAGTCTACAGTCTTTGTAATACCAGCAGGGGTAGAGACTGTCGCCAAGAGTACAAAATCTGTTCTTGGAACTGCGTCTTTGGTGCGGCAATGACGATTCGCTAGTAAAGAAAACCCGACATTTGAAATTGCGCCGGAGTAGGGTACCAACCCGCATACGTGCGCTGGAGATATCGTAGGGCCACACCCTTACGCTGAGGCCCCGGCGCCTGGCCCCCATTGAGGTGGCTCCTTGTGTCAAACGCGCCAACACGTTTCGTTTCAAAGAAGGTTAGCAAGCAGGCGCGCGGCTGCACCATGGTAACTAACGCAGACCTGTTTAGCCATCGGTAGCGAACACCAAGCAGTAAGTTCGGCAACGAGAATGTCGTCGTTCCCATTCACCGGCGTGGTGCTAAGTTGTCCCTGCTTGTTCATCATGATCGCTACGGTTCCGTTTGCGCCATAACCGATAGCTGCCATCCTTTGAATGCGAGTGTCGTCCTCGACGCGAATATCGAACAGAACAGAGCCACCAGTCTTTTCCGCGACGTCAGCCACTCGATCGGCAAACGGCCGATTGATATTGGCGAAAGACTGCTCGAACAAAACCAGTTCAACATACTCCGCCTTCATTGCGTGAGAGTGCGCGGCATGACGCGCAGAACCAATAGGCCATGCACGTCTTATCCACACAAAAACGACCGCCACTGAGGGTGGCCTCTTCCACAGAAAACAACATAATCACCACCCAAACACCTTCGCGCGACAACGCGTTTAGGCCAGAGATGAGACGTCCTCTTCATTAGGCCTGGAACCACTGGTTTCAGCGCCAGGGTTTCTGTATTGCGGAAATTGTACCCTGAATCGGCTGCGACATCAGAGCTATCTGGTCCAGCCTCGTTCCCGAGGCCAGTTGGGGCGCAATCAGTCGCAGACAACCGTGGGCGAGATTTGGTTCGGTCAGCGCTGGAATGACGCTGCTGTCACTGTTCCCGCTTTAGAGGAAATGTGGCGTCGCCATCCTTCTCGCCTGATAAAACGCGCGGATTGGCGCTTGAGACACCGTCGTTCTTTCCGCCTTTGTGGTGCTCTTCTGATTGGCCTCGCGCGTCTGCTTCAAGCTCCTTGCCGGGGCGCTTGCCAACTTTCTTGTCGACCGATTTTTCCACCATCAGCCTCTCCTTTGTGAAGCAATGGCAACTCTTCGATCGGCCTGAGGTTCCGGGACAATCGGCCATCGGACCGCTGCCGCCCAAAGGCGATTTCGGTCTTCGCGTCCTCCGACCCTGGGCATTTCAGGTCGTGGCAAAGTTGGACTTCAACGGCCGACATGAGGCGCATTGGAGTCCGGCAGCTTTGGGGCCGTCTGCTGTCCTTCCGGTTTTGGGCGCGATGGGCTAGAAGGCTGGCGTTCCCCTTGCGACCCGAGTCGGTCATGTGATGTGGGCGCCAGAACCCCCAAAGGCGGACGGTCGACAGCCTTTGAGGTGAGCGTAACGAGATTCCGTCAACGGGTGGATGCCGAAAGACGGCACCGACCCGAGATCAGTAGCTTTATCATTTTTTGAATTCTGCGCGGTAAGTTCCGCGCATGTGGTTGAAGACTTACTTGATCATCACCGGCGTCGGCGCGTTCGTGGCGCTGACAATGCCATGGCTGGTCCTCATCGGCAGTTTCCTGATCATCCCGGGGCTCATCCTCGGGTGGATGCCAACGGCCTTCATGTATGGCATCGCTTTCGCGCTGTTCTGCTTGCTGCTCGGAAGTTTCCTTTCAGGCGTTCCTCTGAACGTCATGTCGGGCGCCGCGACGCTGGCACTGTTTTGGACCATCCCCCAGCCAGGCCTCACCTGGGCGAGGGGCATGCTGGCCAGCCTGGAGGAGCCGGACATTCAGTCGAACGCACCGATTGCGCTCAAGGGCGATATTCTCCTCGCCCGCCCGTTCGAGGGCCGTTGCGATGCATTGTGCGCTGCCTTGCTCAAGACCCCGGGCGTAACTTCGGTCCGCGTCCAGACCCTTCGCGGTCAATCCTATACCTATCGCGTCGTGCCGGACTCGACGCCCGGCAAACGAAGCACCGTCATCGGGCATGGCCTGCTGGAAGAGCGCCGCTACGATGCCTCCGATCCGCTCGCCCCTCAGCGCGCGCTGGAAGCCGAATGGAACCTGATGATGTCAGAGGGCAAGGCGCTGCTGCAAAGCGACGACGCCCCCGAACCCGACTTCACCATCGCTATCGAGGACGGCCCTGCCGCGCTCGACTCCAAGCCCCGATCGGGACGGGTGGATTGGTCGCTCGAACCCTCCGCACCCCACCGCAAGGCGCTCACCATCACCGACGCCGGTGAACAGGTGCTGCTGCGGCAGTCGATCCTGTCGATCTTTGCCCCGGCGGCGCCGTTGCTGATCGGGACTTCGGGCGGGATCGAGAACTTCCGGTTCGGTTGGGCGCGTCTGCGGCTCGGTGACGGAAGGATGTACGCCGAGGTTCCGGTCAACCGGCTGCTGCTCGACCACACCAGCGTTTCGCGCGGCGTGAATATGGAAGCGGCGAAAGCGAGAACGCGCGAGGAACTTGCCAGAGCGCTCGACGATCCGCGTAAGCCGGTGAGCGGTCCCGTGTTCGCGCTCGCCAATCAATGGATGGACTCGTTCCGCGCGAACGACCAGCCGCTCGGCGAAAGCGACCGGCGCCTGCTGGTTCGCGTCTTGGAGGACCCACGGGTGCGATCCCCAGACGGGCTGTGGGCGATCATCAAACAGGTCGATGGCGACTCCGCCGATCTGCGGCGGCTCGCCGCCCGCCGCTACCTCGCGGCCACCGACAAGAAGGAGGCGCGCCACTGGATCAATGCCCTGGCCGGCCTCCCTGTGGGTGCATACACCGATCCTCTGCCCGAAGAGCGCGCGATTCTCGCAGATCCGGAGGTCAGCCGCTTTGCCACCGGCCTGATCAAGCGCCAGGGGGACCGCGGCGTCGATGCCGCGCCCGACCTGTTGCGGCTGCTGCGCGAGTACTCCGTCTACGATCCGGGCAAGTATGGTTTCAGCGACCTGACCGCGGCTACCGATGCCGTGCGAAGCGGCTTTCGCCGCATTGGCCCTGCGGCCTTTTTCGCGCGGCCTGGGATCGAGCAGCTCTTGGCTTCGCCGGGTCTGAAGTACCGCTACAAGACGCTCGGCCAGGAAGAATGGGACACGCTGCTGGTCGTCCTCGGGAAGCCTGTCGAAACGCTTACCAAGCCGGAAAACCGAAGTGGAACCGACGCGAGGTACCGCGAGCGCGTCGCTCAACGGGCCGCCAAGCCTTACGACCCACGCCGGGATTGATCGCCGAAACGGGACGAAGAATCTTCGCGGGCAGAGCTAGCCGCTTCGTCCTACCGGTCTTTCCGATATTCCATGGTGCGCGACCGTGTGTGGCGGGATCAAATCGAGTAACCCATCGTGTTGCTCCTCGGTTTTGATTGGGCACTCGAGAAACGAGAGGTGAAGGCAGAAGCGGGGCCGATAGCGAAACGGCAGCTTCCGGCTTCGCGATCAAGGATATCACAAGTTTAACCGCCGCGGGCGGTGTCGCCACCTGCTCTTGCCTCCGCATATTCCGTTGACGAAGTGTTCAAGCGGGAACGATCTGACAGAAAGCGGCGCCAGCCCCCAAATGACGAGATATCAAAAGCGCCTAGCAAGCCCACGGATTCCACTAGAAAACCTTTGGCGGTGCTGCCATCATCAAGCTCTATATTGCCAATGCCCAGGGGCGACGGGATGGCGGCCACAAAGTGGCCGAATGCGTCGGCAGGTAGCCGCCAAACCTCTACCTCGATCGCAGTGCCGCCGTTTTCAACACGGACCAGTCCCGGCTTGGGCGTGGTCTGGCCCGCGAGCTCATATAGCTTGTATGAAGATGCCGTCCTCATTGCCCGGCAGAACCGGGCACCAGCCTCCTTGAGATGGCCATTGAGCGGCATTCCCGAGAGGTGAGCGCCGACCACCACCAACTCGATAGTGCCATCTTCGACTGATGCGCCGACAGGCTGCGCGCTCGGCTGCCGCCAGCCAGTCGCGCCGAGGGTGGGACTGCTCGCGGCATGGAGATCGCGCGCGACGGATGCTACAAGGCCGTCCGCTCCGGCGGCCGCAAGCAGCGTCACGCTCATCGGCAGCCCGTCGTCGCGCTTGCCGGTCGGCACGGCGATGCCGCACATGTCCAGAAGATTGACGAAATTGGTGTAGGTGCCGAGCCGGCTGTTGGTCTCGACCGGATCGGTGAGCACGGTAGCAGTGGTATAGTGCGTTGGGGCGGTCGGCACGCAGAACAGGTCGACCGAGGCGATGACCGGGGCGAGCTTCGCCTTGTAGGCCTGCAAGGCGTAGAGGCCGCGGAAGGCGTCTGCCGCCGACAGGTTACTGGCGCCGCCGATGATCTTGCGCGTCACCGGATGCAAGGCGGCTTCGTTGGCTTCCATGAAACCGCGGATCGCCGCATAGCGCTCGGCCACCCAGGCACCCTCATAGAGTAGGTTGGCGGTGGCGTAGAAATCGCCGAAGGGGATTTCGACCAGCCGGCAGCCAAGCCGCGACAGAATGGCAAGCGAAGCTTCGAAACCAGTCTGCATGGCCGTATCGCCGAAGAATTTGAGCTCCGCTTTTACAGGCACGCCGACGGTCAGCACCGGTTGGCGCGCGGCGAGCGGCTGGACGGCGATGTCACGCGAATAAGGATCGGCAGCGTCGCGCGCGGCGGCAACGGAGAACACCCTATACGCATCATCGACGGTCAGCGCGAACACCGAGACGCAATCGAGCGTGCGGCAGGCCGGCACGACGCCGGCGGCCGACAACGCGCCGACCGTCGGCTTCAGCCCGACGATGTTGTTGAGGCCGGCCGGAATGCGGCCGGAGCCGGCGGTGTCGGTGCCAAGCGCGAAGGAGACGATGCCGCGCGCCGTCGCCACCGCCGACCCCGAGGAGGAGCCGCCTGGCACAAGCGCCTCGTCGATGGCATTGCGCGGGATCGGCCAGGGCGTGCGCACGCCGACTAGGCCGGTGGCGAACTGGTCGAGATTAGTCTTGCCGACGACCAGCGCACCGGCCGCTTTCAGCCGCGCCACAACGGTGGCGTCTTTCTCGGGCCAATAGGTGTATTCGGCGCAGGCGGCCGTCGTGGGCATGCCGGCGACGTCGATGTTGTCCTTGACGGCGAAGGGAATGCCCCAGAGCGGCTTTGTCGCCGGGTCGAACGGACCGAGTGCCGCGGCCTGGGCTAGGAAATCCGCCTTGGCGGCGAGATGGATGAAGATGCCCGGGTCGTCGGCCGCTTCGATGCGGGTAAAGATCGTCGCGATCACATCGCCAACGGCGAGGCCTCCCCGATAGGCTGCGTGAAGGCTCGCTATGTCGAAATGGATATCGCTCATTTCGTCTCCTCCAGAATGATCACCGGCAGGTCCCACTGGATCAGCACGACGCAACCGTCCTTCGTCCACACCGAATGCTCGGTGCCGACCGGGTTCAGGATGACGCTGCCGGCGGGATAGTCGCCGTTCTCGTCGCTCTGGGTGCCTTCCAGCACGACGATGGTTTCCAGCCCGACATGTCGGTGTCGCGGCACGCTGGCGCCGGACCGGTATTTCAGGATCGCGACCGACGGCTCGACCGGCCCGCCCTTCAGCAGCCAGTGCACGCTGATGCCGTCGCGGAAATATTCGAACGCGAGATCGCGCCAGCCGCCGTCGAGCAGGCCGGCAAAGGCAAAATTAGGCATTGGCAATTCCCTCGAGCACCTGGTCGGTCGTTGCCGTCCAGCCGACGATGGCGCTCTGCGCCCGGATCATGGCTAGCGCCGCCGCCTTGAATTCGGGAAAATAGCTTTCCGTCGCGTCTTCGGCGAGCAGGCACTCATAGCCGCGATCATTGGCCTCGCGCATCGTCGTCTGCACGCAGACCTCGGTGGTGACGCCGGCGAAAACCAGCTGCTGTGCGCCGAGCCGCTTCAGCTCGCCACCGAAGCTGGTCGCGTAGAAGGCGCCCTTGCCGGGCTTTTCGATGACGATCTCGCCCGGCAGCGGCGCAAGCTCGTCGAGGATTGCGGTGCCCGGCTCGCCGACGATCAGCACGCGGCCCATCGGCCCGACATCGCCGATGCGGATCGCCGGATTGCCGCGATTGCGCTTGGCCGGCGGCAGGTCCGACAGGTCGGCGCGGTGGCACTCCATGGTGTGGATCACCGGCAGGCCGGCGGCGCGAAAACCTTCGATCAGTTTCTTCACCGTCGGCACGATCGCGGCCACCCGGCTGACGTCGTTGCCAAGGCTGGCGCCGAAGCCGCCGGGCTCGGCGAAATCGCGCTGCATGTCGATGACGACCAGCGCCATCGTCTGCGGCTTGAAGGAGAAGGCGAACGGCTGCGCATCAATCTCCGCCATCAGTGATGTCCCGCCATATGCTCGCCGATGGTCTGCACGCTCGCTTGCGCGATCGGCGTCTCGTAGACCAGCGCGCCGTCCGACATGACGAAAATGCGGTCGGACAGTTCCAAAAGCTCGTCGAGGTCCTCCGACATCAGCAGCACTGCCGCACCCGCATTGCGCGCCTTCATGATGCGGGCGCGGATTTCGGCCACCGCCGAGAAGTCGAGGCCGAAGCACGGGTTGGAGACGATCAGCAGGTCGACCTCGCCGGTCAGTTCGCGCGCCAGCACGGCGCGCTGCACATTGCCGCCCGACAGCGAGGCGATGGGCGAGGATAGCGAGGCGGTCTTGACCTTGAACTGCTCGACCAGCTTGGCGCTGAACGCGCGTATGGCGCTGGCGCTGATCCAGTTCACCGGCCTGCCGTTGCCGTCGATATCGAAGGTGCGGAAGGAGATGTTCTCGGCCACCGTCATTTTTGGCGCGCAGGCATTCTTCAGCGGCTCTTCCGGGATGAGCCGCACATTGAGCGCGCGCGCCTCGGCCCGCGTCGCCGCATAGGCGGAGCCGCGTACCAGCACCTCGCCACCGTCGCGCGGCCGCTGGCCGGCCAGGACCTCGAGGAATTCCTTCTGGCCATTGCCGGAAATGCCGGCGATGCCGACGATCTCGCCCGAACGCACGCCGAGATTCTCGATGCGGATCGACTTCAGCCCGGTGCGGTCCGGCGCCTTCAGCGATTTGACCTTGAGCACGATCTCGGCATCGGGTTTCGGCGCCGCGCGACTGTCGAGCGCGGCGATCGGCTGGTCGCCGATCATCATCGCCGCCATCGCCTTGTGGTCGAGGTCGGCGACGCGGCCGGTTCCCGTCAGCCTGCCCTTGCGCAGCACGCTGACATCGTCGGCGAAGGCGGTGACCTCATGGAATTTGTGCGAAATCATCAGCACGGTGAGGTCGCCGGCCTTGGTCATGTCGCGCACCAGCCCCAGCACCTCCTGCGCCTCACCGGGCGTCAGCACCGAGGTTGGCTCGTCCAGCACTAGAAAGCTGCGGCCAAGATAGAGCTGCTTGATGATTTCGAGCTTCTGCTTTTCGCCGGCGGCGAGTTCCGCCACCTTAACGTCGAGCGGCAGCTTGAACGGCATGCGCTCCATGAACACGGCAAGGTCGGCTCGTTCCCTACGCCAATCGATAATGCCCGGAACCTTCTCGCGCGAGATGACGAGGTTTTCCGCACCGGTCAGCGACGGCACCAGCGTAAAATGCTGATAGACCATACCGAGCCCGAGCGCCGAGGCGTCGCGCGGACTAGCGATCGCCACCTCGCGGCCATCGACCAGCAGGTCGCCTGATGTCGGGTGATAAAAACCCATCATGCATTTGACCAGCGTCGACTTGCCGGCGCCGTTCTCGCCGAGCAGCGCGTGGAAGGAGCCCGCCGGCACCTTCACCGACACGGCATCCAGCGCCGTGAAGGCGCCGAAGCGCATGGTCATGCCGATGGTCTCGACGCCGACCGCTTTCCTGTCATTCATCGCGGCCTCCTCATGGCAACTGCGCGACAAGCGCCTTGGAATTCGACACCGTGCCGAAGACGCCGCCCTGCATCTTGATCATCTTGATCGCCGCCAGATGGTTGTCGTAGTCGGTCGCCCCGCAGCAATCCTCCAGCATCATGCATTCATAGCCGCGGTCGTTGGCCTCGCGCATGGTGGTGTGCACGCAGACATCCGTGGTGATGCCGGTCAGCACGATGTTCTCGATGCCGCGCTGATTGAGGATGAGCTCCAGGTCGGTGGCGCAGAACGAGCCCTTGCCGGGCTTATCGATGATCGGCTCGCCCTCGGTCGGGTAAAGGTCGGGGATGATGTCCCAGCCCGGCTCGCCGCGCACCAGGATGCGCCCGCACGGGCCAGGGTCGCCGATGCCGGCATTGATGCGGCGCGAGCGCCAGCGCTTGTTGGCCGGCAGGTCGGCGAGATCGGGCCTGTGCCCCTCGCGCGTGTGGATGATGGTGTAGCCCTTGGCTCGCATCGTCGACAGCACCAACTTGATCGGCTCGATCGGTGCGCGCACCAGCGACAGATCGTAGCCCATATGGTCGACATAGCCGCCCGGCCCGCAGAAATCGGTCTGCATGTCGATGATGATCAGCGCCGTGTTGTCGGGCCGCAGGTCGCCATTGTAGGGCCAAGGATAAGGCTCGGCGTCGATCGTATGCTGAGTGACTTCGGCTCTGGCGTTCATCGGCAAAACTCCAGTCATTTGGTGATCGACAATTCGCCCGGCGCGCCCGCAAGCGTTCGTGTCGGCGACGAGGTGGCGATCATGATGATGAGGGTGAGGATGTAGGGAGCGGCGTAGAACATGTAGTAGCCCTGCGTGACGCCGACCGATTGAAGCGCCGGGCCGAGAGCTCCCGCCCCGCCGAACAAAAGCGCTGCAGCAAAGCAGCCGAGCGGGTTCCAGCGCGCGAAGATGACCAGCGCCACCGCCATCAGGCCCTGGCCCGACGAGATGCGTTCGGTCCAGCTGCCGGGATAGTAGAGCGACAGGTAGGCGCCGCCGATGCCGGCCAGCGCGCCACCGACACCGGTGGCGAGCAGCCGCACCGTATCGGGGTTGAGGCCCATGGCGCGTGCCGCGTCCGAACTGTCCCCGACGACGCGCACGATGAGGCCGGCGCGGGTGTTGCGGAACGCCCACCACAGGATGACCGACAGCACCGCGCCGATCAGGAACAGCACGTTGACGTCGAGTGCGGCTTGCACCTGCGGAATGTCGGACCAGCCGCCGAAGGGAATGGCCGGCAGATTGGGCGCCTTCGGCTTGATAAACGGCTTGCCGAAGAAGAAGGCGAGACCCGAGCCGAACAGCATCAGCGCGATGCCGACGGCGATGTCGTTGACTTTCGGGAATCTGCAGATCCAGCCATGGAACAGGCCGAAGCACAGGCCGGCGAAGGCGGCGGCGATGAGGCCGAGCCATGGCGAGCCCGTCATCACCGCCACCGCATAGGCGGTCATCGCACCGAAGACCAGCGTGCCTTCGAGCCCCAGATTGATGCGACCCGAACGCTCGGTGATCGCCTCGCCCAGCGAGACGAAGATGAAGGGCGTCGACACGCGGATGGCGCCGCCGAGCACGGCCAGCGGCACGCCCCAGAGGCCGATCTCGGTCGCGTCCATCAGGCGGCTCCCTTCACGAGATCGGGTCTTTTCCAAAGATCGGGATTGAAGGCCTTGAAGCGGCCGTAGAGGGTTTCGCTGAACAGGATGACGATGAAGATCATGCCTTGCAGCACCAGCACCGTGGCGTCGGGCAGGTCCATGCGGCGCTGTATCAGCCCGCCCGAGGCGTCGATGCCGCCAAGCAAGATGGCGAACGGAATGATGGCCAGCGGATTGTGGCGGGCCAGGAAGGCGACAAGGATGCCGGTGTAACCATAGCCGGCGGAAAGCGAGGCGTTGGCGCTCCCCTGCACGGCGGCGACCTCCAGCATGCCGGCAAGCCCGGCAAAGCCGCCAGCGAGCGCCGTGAAGCCGACGATCAGCGGCCCGACGGCCAGCCCCTGTACCTGTGCTGCCCGCACATTGCCGCCGGCGATGCGCGCGGCAAAACCCCAGCGGGTCTTTTCGATGAGCAACCAGGAGAGGGTGCAGGCGACGACACCGACAACCAGCCCCCAATGCACGTCCATGCCCGGAATGTTGCCGATGCGGTAGATGTCCGCCAGCGGCTGCGTCGACGGCTTGTTGAGCGAGGCCGGGTCGCGCAACGGCCCTTCCACCAGCTGGTTCATCAGCGCGATGGCGATGTAGGCCATCAGCAGGCTGGAAATGGTTTCGTTGACGGCCCGGTAATGGCGCAGCGCGCCGACGGCACCGATCCAGATGCCGCCGGCGGCCATGCCCGCCACGCCCATGGCAAGAATGACGATTGACGATGGCCCGCCGCTGAGCGCAGTGCCGGCTGCCGCAGCGGCGACGCCGCCGAGCACGATCGCACCCTCGCCGCCGATGACGACGAGGCCGAGCCGGGCCGGCAGGGCCACGCAGAGCGCGGCCAGCAGCAGGGGAGCGGCGCGCGACAGCGAGTTCTGGACCGAGAACCAGGAGCCGAAGCCGCCGCGCCACATGGTCTGGTAGAGCAGGATCGGCGACTTGCCGACGAGCACAATGAACAGGCTGAACAGCGCCATGCCGACGATCAGCGCCGCGAGCGGAATGACCAAAGCCTCCGCCCGCCGCGCAATCCATTCCACCGCCGCCGAATAGGCCTTGGCGCTGAAGAGTGCCGGCATGCCGGCCCCTGTCATCGTGTCCGTCATCGCCCCACCCCCTCAGATCAGGCGGTCGAACCGACGACGCCCTCGACCAGATAATCCATGCTTTCGAGCTCGATCGCGGTCTCCGGGAATGCTTGGCTCGCGGTGGCGACGACAGCCCCCTTGTTGCTCTTCAGCGGTCCCTTGATGACGGCGAAGCCGCCGTTCATCATTTCGGCCAGCGTGGCGTCGAACTGCTTGCGCGCCGGCTCGCCGACGGCGGGACCGAGCGGGCTCATCTTGACGAAGCCGTCGGCCAGGCCACCGCGCGTGAAGTTGGGCAGTGGCGTGCCGGCGACGAGGTCGTCGACGAACATCTTGTAGACCTTGGCCCAGTTCCACTCGGCCCCGGTGAGGTATTTTTCCGGCGCCAGCGGGCTCTGGTTGGCGTGATAGCCGCACACGAAGGCCCCACGGCCGGCGGTCGTCTCGACCACCACTTTCGGGCTATCGACATGGCAGCTAATAACGTCGGCGCCCTGGTCGACCAGTGCGTTGGTGGCTTCCGCTTCCTTGACCGCCAGCGACCATTCGCCGGTGAAAATGACTTGGCAAGTGATGGTCGGATCAACCGAGCGCGCGCCGAGCAGGAAGGAATTGATGTTGAGCAGCACCTGCGGGATCGGCTTGGCGGCGACGAAGCCGAGCTTCTTCGTCTTGGAAGTGTGGCCGGCGACAACGCCGTTGAGATACTGGCCCATACCGATATAGCCGAAATAGGAGCCGGCATTCATCGGGTGCTTGGCCTTGTCCCACATGCCACCGCAATGGCGGAACTGCACGTCGGGGAATTTCGTGCACATGGCCAGCATGTGGGGGTCGAAATAGCCGAACGAGGTCGGGAAGATCAGCGAGGCGCCGTCGAGATTGATCATCGATTCCATCGTCTTCTGGACGTCGACCGTCTCCGGCACGTTCTCCTCCTCGACGATGGAGATGCCCTCGATACCCTTCAACGCCGCCGCCCCTTCGGCATGCGCCTGGTTGTAGCCGTAGTCGTCCTTCGGCCCGACATAGATGAAGCCGACGGTGGCGGCAGCGGCAAAGGCCCTGCTGATGGGGAAGGCAGCGGACGCAAGCCCGAGTGCGGCTCCAGCGGCGGAGGTCTTGAGTAGCTCGCGGCGGTTAAGCGTGAATCTCGCGGTCATTGTGAATGCTCCCCTGTAGGACCCTTTCCGGGCCGGTTAACATGCCGTCAACAAAGTGCATGCAATCGCCATGCCAGTTTCTTTGGCGAAATTAATGAATGGAATCAGTCGTACATTTAAAAGAGCCTGCTTATGTAGCGGGCAATTGCATGCACTTCTTGCCTTGAAAACAGCCAATTTGACAGGCAGATTAAAATAGAGGCATACAGGGGTATGTTGAGTCGATGGGCCGCTGCGTCGACCCTCCACAAGAAGACGGGCGGAGGAGATTTGTCGGGGAAGCGCAACTTGATCAGGTCGGGCAAGACCGTGGATCAGATGGTGAGGGCGATCGGGGACCGGATCGTCACCGGCTACCTACGCCCCGGCGAAAAGCTCGACGAGACCTCCCTCGCCGCCCGCTTCGACGTATCACGCACCCCGGTCAGGGAGGCGCTCGGCCACCTCAGCGCCATGGGGCTGGTCGAAAGGCGGCCCAACCGGGGTGCTATCGTGGCTGTCGTGACGCAAGAGCATCTCGCCTCGATGTTCGAGAGCATGGCCGAACTGGAGGCGATCTGCGCGCGCTTCTCGGCCGAGCGCATGACCAGTGCCGAGCGCCGCTCGCTCGAGATCGAGCATCAGGCTTCGGCGCGGATGGTGCAACTGGGCGCCGAGGAGGACTACGAGTATTTCAATACCGAGTTCCACACCCGGCTCTATCGTGGTGCCCACAACCCGCATATCCACGATCTCACCGTGATGACCCGCAGCCGGTTGGCACCCTTCCGGCGCGCTCAGTTCATGCTGCCCGGACGGTTGGCCAAATCCTGGCAGGAACACGAGCTAATCGTCACCGCAATCATGCGCGGAGACGGCGCTGCTGCGGGCAAGGCCGCCAGGGATCATGTCTCTATCGTCAGCGAGGCGAGCGCGGTGTTCGCGGCTGATGGCGGCAAGCCAGTTCGGCGGGACGTGGCCTGAAAATTCCGAACATCCCGAATCTCGGGACGATGTCTGCTTCCAGGCGGCGCACAGTATCGCGCAACGGCTGATATGAGGCGCTACGCTGCTCGGCAGCAAGGCTTTGAAGCAGCATGGTCAACCAGACCGATATACGTGCCCCAGTTGGTATTCTACGTCGAGGCGTGAGCGATGAGGGACTAGATGTTTGATCCCAGATTTTGATGGGCATCCTTGTCCTCCGAATCAAGGGATGCGCTATGGGCCAGGTTCTTCATGGGAGCGCCACGACGACAGAGGCGGTCCGTCGAGCGATACAGCATAGTCAAGAGAGCCTGAGGGCGCTGGCGAAGCGCTACGGGGTCAACCAAAAGACTGTTGCCAAATGGCGGGAACGGACCTCGGTGGCAGATTTGCCGACCGGTCCGAGAGAGCCTAGATCGACAGTGCTCTTGCCCGAGGAGGAGGCCGTCATAGTCGCCTTCCGGCGCTACACTCTGTTGCCACTCGATGACTGCCTCTATGCCTTACAACCGACGATCCCACACCTGACGCGCTCATCACTGCATCGCTGCCTGCAGCGCCACGGCATCAGCCGCCTGCCGGACGTAGAAGGCGACAAGCCGGCGAAGAAGAAGTTCAAGAGCTATCCGATCGGCTACTTCCACATCGACGTCGCCGAGGTGCGCACAGAACAGGGCAAGCTGCACATCTTCGTCGCTATCGACCGCACCTCGAAATTCGCCTTCGTCGAACTGCATGAGAAGGCCACCACCGCCATATCGAGAGACTTCCTACTGCGCCTGATCGCGGCCGTGCCCTACAAGGTCCACACTGTCCTCACCGACAACGGTATCCAGTTCACGACGCCCGGCGCCGGCGGTTCGGCCGTGCCATTGATCAAGGAGGCCATCGCAAACGGCGAACGCTTCTGGGCCCATGCCTTCGAATACGCTTGCGCCACGAACGACATCGAGCACCGAACGACCAAGGCAAGGCATCCGTGGACCAACGGCCAGGTCGAGAGGATGAACCGGACTATCAAGGATGCAACCGTCAGGCGTTTCTATTACGAGAGCCACGACCAACTCCGCCAGCACCTTGCCGACTTCATCTCGGCCTACAACTTCGGTCGCAGGCTCAAGACCCTCAAAGGCCTTACGCCCTACGAGTTCATCTGCAAGGCGTGGGCGTCACAACCGGAACGCTTCAAACTCGATCCGCTCCAGCAAATGCCGGGACTAAACAGCTAGAGCACTCCCGCCCTCTAAAGCGATTTTACATCATCCGGAAACTGGGCGCAGATCGAACCACCGAGGCAGAAACGGAGAACGCCAGCTCTGCGGAGTAAGGTACGGACTGCAACAACATTGCGCGACGGCGAAATTCGCCGCCGAAACTACGCTATTGCCGCCGTTTGTACCCTCACTCCCACTCGATTGTTCCCGGCGGCTTCGACGTCACGTCGTAGACGACACGGTTGATGCCGCGGACTTCGTTGATGATGCGGGTGGCGGCGGCGCCGAGGAAGGCCATGTCGTAGTGGTAGAAATCCGCCGTCATGCCGTCGACCGAGGTGACGGCACGCAGCGCGCAGACGAACTCGTAGGTGCGGCCGTCGCCCATCACGCCGACCGTCTGCACCGGCAGCAGCACGGCAAAGGCCTGCCAGATGGCGTCGTACAGGCCGGCCTTGCGGATCTCGTCGAGATAGATGGCATCGGCCTCGCGCAGGATCTCCAGCTTTTCGCGGGTGATCCCGCCTGGGCAGCGGATGGCGAGGCCTGGGCCGGGGAATGGATGGCGGCCGATAAAGCTTTCGGGCAGGCCGAGCTCCTTGCCGAGCGCCCTCACCTCGTCCTTGAACAGTTCGCGCAGCGGCTCGACCAGCTGCATGTTCATGCGCGCGGGCAGGCCGCCGACATTGTGGTGTGACTTGATCGTCACCGACGGGCCGCCGGTGAAGGAGACGCTTTCAATGACGTCGGGATAGAGCGTGCCTTGCGCCAGGAATTCGGCGCCGCCGAGTTTCTTGGCCTCTTCCTCGAACACCTCGATGAACAGCCGGCCGATGGTCTTGCGTTTTTTCTCCGGGTCCGACTCGCCCTCGAGGGCGTCGATGAAACGGTCCGACGCGTTCACCAGAATGAGCGGCAAATTGTAGTGCTCGCGGAACATCGCCACCACGCCCGCGGCCTCGTCCTTGCGCATCAGGCCGTGGTCGACAAGGATGCAGGTCAGCTGGTCGCCGACCGCTTCGTGGATCAACAGCGCCGCAACGGAAGAATCGACGCCGCCCGACAGCGCGCAGATGACCTTGCCCTTGCCGACCTGCTTGCGGATCGTCTCGACCGCGTGCTCGCGGTAGGCGCGCATGGTCCAGTCGCCCTCGATGCCGGCGATGTTGTGGACGAAATTCCTGAGCAGCCGGGCGCCGTCGGGCGTATGCACCACCTCGGGATGGAACATGATGCCGTACATCTTGCGCTCGATGTTGCCGAAGATGGCGAAGGGCGAGCCCTCGGACTTGCCGAACACTTCGAAGCCCTTGGGCAAGGAGATGACGCGGTCGCCATGGCTCATCCACACCTGGTGGCGCTGGCCGGGCGCCCACAGGCCCTCGAACAGCGGGCTGTCCTTTTGGATCTCGACGAAGGCGCGGCCGAACTCGCGATGGTCGGAGCTTTCGGCGACGCCGCCCATCTGCACGCACATGGCCATCTGGCCGTAACAGATGCCAAGCACCGGCACGCCGGAATCGAAGACGATCTGCGGCGCGCGCGGGCTGCCGATATCGCCGGTCGAAGCCGGACCGCCGGACAGAATGACGGCCTTCGGATTGATACGCTTGAATGCCGCTTCGGCCGACTGGAACGGCACGATCTCGGAAAACACGCCGGCCTCGCGGATGCGGCGGGCGATGAGCTGGGTGAACTGGCTGCCGAAATCGACAATCAGGACGGTGTCGGGATGATTGGCTGTTTTCATGGCGAGCGTTTAGAGAAAGAAACGAGTCGACGCAATGGGTTGCGTGGCCCGACTTTCAGGCTGGTCTGGCATCTTCATGGGATGGTCCCGTCCGGAGGGCGCCGTCGCCGATCGCCCGTTCGAGCCGCATGACGGCGTCCGCCAGCTTCTCGTCGATGACTTCAAGATATTCGGTCCAGTCGCCGACATGCCTGAGATCCGCCGCCCCGTCGGAAATGCCGCGCAGACCGATCAGCGGAATGTCGAACAACTGGCAGGCGCGCAGGCAGGCGAAGGTCTCCATGTCGACCATGTCGGCGGCAACAGCATCATAGGCCGCGCCAGTGATGATCGCGCCGCCGGTCGACAGGGTCGCCTGCTTGATGTCCGGTATCTTGAAGGGCAATGGCACGGTTACCGGCAGGTCGAGGAAGGGGGTGGCGCCCTTCTCGAAGCCGAGCGGCGAAGCGTCGATGTCACGGTAGCTGACCGAAACCGCCTGGTAGATTTCCGTCTGCTGCAGCGTCCGGCTGCCGGCTGAACCGAGCGAAACAACGAGATCCGGCAGTGCTTTTTGCGATTTCAGCCAGGAGAGTTCAGCACCCAGCCTGACGCCGGCCTCGACCGGACCGACACCGGTCATCAGCGGCGTGAACAGCTGCTTGAGGTGCGGGCCGTATTCGGCCTGCGCCGCCATGACGAAGAGGACGTCCTTGCCCGACAGGCGGGAGATTTTATCGGCCATGATGATTTATTCCTCTCCGCCCGATCATCTGCTTATCTGCACCGCCGCTCGCCGGGACCCGCTGCCTCCGGCAGCTCCCGGCGTTCGTGGCCTTTCATCGTGCCACCGGCACGATGAATTCGCCTGCGGCGAACCGGCCACTCACCCTTCAATCCCATCGCGGCCAACCACCGTCATCATGGTGCCGGTCATGGTGGCGATCAGCTTGGCCTCGCCGTCGGCGGCAAAGGCGTAGGCCTGGCCGTCGGCGACGATGATGGTGCGGCCTGGCTTGGTCACCGAGCCGCGGAACAGGAAGCGCTCGCCCCTGCCCGGCGCCAGGAGGTTGACCTTGAACTCGATGGTCAGCACGCCGGAGTTTTCCGGCATCAGCGAAAAGGCGGCATAGCCGCAGGCCGAGTCCAGCGCCGTCGAAATGACACCGGCATGGAGGAAGCCGTGCTGCTGGGTCAATGCCGCCGAATAGGGCATCTCGATCTCGATGATACCCGGCGTCACCAGCGTCAGTTCGGCGCCGATCGTGGCCATCGCCTTCTGACGCGCGAAGGAGGTCCTGACGCGATCCTCATAGTCCGGGGCGGGTACGATCTTTGCTGCCATTGCCGCTGCCTTCCTTTACGCGGATAAGCTTATTGCAGAGGCAGGGACGGCAGGCAAATGCTTTTGCTGCACTGCACAATCGACCTGGCCTGCCGGCCGGCGCCACGCATCCGTCAGGAATAGGATTCAGGCCGATCTGCGTAACGCACAGAGATAAAACCCATCGGTGCCGCTGAGCGCCGGCGACAGCGAGATGTCGCCTCTGGCGCCGATGCGTGCGGCTGCCTCATGGCCGGGAAAACGGCTGTCCCAGAGCTGGCGGTGGTCGACGGGAACAAAGCCGCCGTTACGGTCCCGAAAGGCCGCGATCTGCTCACCGTTTTCCTCATCAAACACCGAGCAGGTGATGTAGACCAGCAGGCCGCCTGGTTTGACATAGGCTTTGGCCGCATCGAGGATCGCCGACTGCTCGCCCTTGCGTGCATCGAGCTGCCTTTGCGTCAGCCGCCATTTGGCATCGGGACGGCGCCGCCAGGTGCCGCTGCCGGTGCAAGGCGCGTCGACCAGCACGATGTCCATGTGGTTGCCGAGCGGCGCGAGTTCGGCCGGCTTGGTGACGATCTGGACATTGCGGTTTTCAGAGCGGCGGATGCGGTCGAAGATGGGCGCCAGCCGTGCTTTTTCGGCATCATGGGCAAAGATCTGGCCGCGATTTTCCATCGAAGCCGACAGTGCCAGCGTCTTGCCGCCGGCGCCGGCGCAAAAATCCAGCACCTGCATGCCGGCTTCGGCCCCGGCAAGGGCGGCCGCGATCTGCGAGCCTTCGTCCTGGACCTCGAACCAGCCCTTCTGGAAAGCCGGCTCGGCCTGCACGTTCGGGTGCCGGCCGTCGCCGTCGATCGGCGGGATGCGGATGCCGTGTGGCGCGATTGCCGAGGGTTTCGCGCCGGTTCCCGTCAGTTCGGCCAGCACCTTGTCGCGGTTGGCCTGCAGGGTGTTGACCCTGAGGTCGAGCGGCGGGCGCGTTGCCAGCGCGGCGCCCTCGTCGGCCCAGGTCGAGCCAAAGGCTCGCTCGAAAAGCGGCGCGCACCAGTCCGGAACATCCGCCCGCACCGCGGCCGGCGCATCGTCAAGCCGGCGTTCGGCGATGGCCTGAAGCTCGGCGGCGGTCAGCAGCGGCGGTGCGAACTTGTCGCCATCGAGCGCCTCGTTGAGCGATTGTGCCGTCTGGCGCCATTCGAGCAGCAGCGCGCCGAAGCCGATGGCGCGCGGCGTGTCCTGCCCCAGCAGCCAGCCGGCGGAACGCTTGTGGCGCAAGGCGTCATAGACGATGTTGCCGATCGCCGCACGGTCGCCGCCGCCGGCGAAGCGATGCGACAGGCCCCAATCCTTCAGCGCGTCCGCCACCGGCCGGTGGCGTCGGCCGATGTCTTCCAGCACTTCGATGGCCGCAGCCAGCCGTCCGCCCAGTCGCATGGTCTTGTTCCGTCACGCAGAAAAATATTCCGGCCCTGCTCTAGAGCGCGCAACCGGCGCGCACAAGCAGGTCGGCCCGCACAACCGCTCTGCTTTCCAACTTTTCTGGTTGCGAATACTCTTCCGGTTGTGATTCGCGGCGCGCAAAAGGTGGACCGGCGGATCGACACGAGGAGAGGGCAATGAAGACTTATCTGGCGGAAGTTCTAGGCACATTTCTATTGGTGTTCATCGGTACGGCTTCTGTGGTGACGGGCGGCTTCGGCGGCGCGCTGCCGCTCGGCCAGGAAGGCATCGGTCTGGCGTTCGGCATCGGCCTCATCGCGGCGGCTTATGCGATCGGCCCCATTTCGGGCGCGCATCTCAATCCGGCGGTGACGCTCGGCGTCTTCCTTGCCGGCCGGCTGCCGGCCAAGGACGTGATCCCCTACTGGATCGCGCAGGTCATCGGCGGCGTCCTTGCTTCGCTGGCGTTGTGGATCATCGTTTCCGGCCAGGTTGGCGGACACACCACCGGCTTCGGCGCCAATGGCTGGGATGTGACGAAATGGGGTGTCAGCTCGGCATTCCTGTGGGAAGTGATCGGCACCTTCACCTTCGTCACCGTGATCCTTGGCGTCACGGCTGAAAAGCACTCGACGGCGTTCGCCGGACTGGTCATCGGCCTGACGCTGGCAGGATTGCACTTCGCCATCATCCCGGTGACCGGCACGTCGCTCAACCCGGCCCGCTCGATCGGCCCGGCGCTGTTTTCGGGAACCGCGGCGATCGGCCAGCTCTGGCTGTTCATCGTTGCACCGCTGATCGGCGGCGCGATTGCCGGCGTCGTCGCCAAGGCGCGCATCTTCGAGAAGGACTGAGCTCTTTGGAAGGCTGAATATGAAAAGGCGCGGGCCATGGCCCGCGCCTTCGTGCTTGGCATAATGGCACCGCCAAGTCTTCTATTCCCCAATGACGACTTAAATAGGCTCGGCCTTAGATGGCAACTTTGTGCAGCATCGCTGACGTTGCGACCAGCTTTGCCATTTCCTGAAACCGGCCATTGTGCCACAGATTGATTGGGACCGTAGACGGGCGCTGAGCTTGCTCGGATGCTCGGTTGCAGTCGTGTATGTGCTGTTCCGTGATCGCGGAAGTGAAGCTCCGGATTTTCAGGTGTTGAAGCCGCATTTGCGTAGGGCGACGGATAAGCCGGATTAGACCATTGCGAAGCGATTTCGCCGCCATGACTGAAACGGCTTTTCGACGAAGGTCCAAGACAGTGCGGCGATCGCAAGCGAAAGTACAAGCGTCACGACAAGGACCATGCGCCAGTCGTTGGTGTACATCAACGCCGCTCTGGAAATCGGATAGTGCCATAGATAGACCGAATACGAGATGATGCCGATATAGACGATCGGCCTCCATGCAAAAGCACGGGCTATCATCGTTTCATTGTTGAGCAGTGACACGACGAGGCCGGCCGACGCCATGTCGATAAGCGGTTGCAGATAGGCGGTCGATACAGGCTCTTGTGTTGCCACGAACGCAAGAACCACAAGCGCACCCAAAGACGACAGCCCTACGATATTGGCGTGCCGACCCTTGAGGCTGATGCCCGAAACAGACACTAATGCGCCCAACAGCAGACCAGAGAGCCGAGTGTCGAAACGGAAAGCAGTCATCTCGAACTCGGTGTAGTGATAAGCATTGCCCAGCCGCCAAAGCGTTGCCACGACGAACGCTATCGCAAGCGCCTTGATCCTTGACCTTTGGGCGAGCTTTGCCAGCCCCAGCACCGCCATCGGCCAGATCAGGTAGAAATGCTCCTCGACCGCAAGCGACCATGTGTGACCAAGCAGGGGAATGACGCCATGGAGCGCACTTACATAGTCCGCGAGATACAGAATCGAGATAGCGACGATCAGCCCAATAGGGACGTCCGGCCAGAATAGCGGCCCGATTATCAGGGCTGCGGCAAGCAACATAACAAGGGGCGGCATCAGCCTAACTGAGCGGCGCAGCAGAAACGCTCCGATCGCGATGGTGCCCGTACCGTCGGCCTCTCGCATCAAGAGCGACGTGATCAAAAATCCGCTCAAGACAAAGAAGATGTCAACGCCGATGAAGCCGCCAGGCATCCATGGGCTCTGGGAGTGATGCACGACAACCAGCATCGCGGCGAGTGCCCTGACGCCGTCTAAAGCCGGATTTCGTATCACTCAAGCATTACTCCCGCCAAGAAGACTTTAATCCTACCTTAGAACATCACGGCGGACCAGCCTTCTATGGCTGTCCGGCACCCTAAAAGGCAGGTTGCTTTCGCCCTACGACATTAGCTTTTTCTAACTTAACAGATCGTTCAATGAGGAAAAATTTTCTGCATCTCCTTAGTATAGTTTTAAATGGTTCTCGATATTCACTTCGGACATCACCGTTCGAGTGCAAGGCATGCGCGGAATTCCTGCGGTTTCTTCCAGGCCAATCGCATCATTGGTTAGCGCCGCGACGGTGGGCTCGCTCACCTGGCTCGTATCGCTAATCAATCTCTCGGAGAAAAGGCTGCTTGTCATCCTTGGCCTTTGCGCTCTGTGGGCGCTTCTGTTGCTGGATTGTCAGCAAGGCGCCAAGACAGATCAGCCAAGACGCAGGTGGTTCAGCATCTATCTATCGCTCATCCCCTGCTTCCTGTTTCTTTTCTATGTCTATCTTGAAAGCGTTTTCGGCTATTTCGATTGGGCCGCGATGTTCATGCATGTCGGTGCCGGGGTTCTTACCCCCGGCGTCGTTCTTGAATGTTTGATGAACACCGGAAACACGATACTGGTCATCTTGGTCGTGCTTCTCGGTCTCGGCGCGCTAAAGGCGCGCGGCACACTGACAAGGAGATTAGACGTCGCCCTGATGGCGTTCTTCCTGGCGGCAAACCCGATGCTGACGCGCCCGATCGCGGCGGCGGTCCATCTCAACCCGCTGCATGATTTCCTGTCCAAGCACTTCGTCGATATTACCTCGTTGACGAAACCGGCCGCGGGGGCGTCCGTGACCGCCGTGCCGAAGAACCTCATACATATCTTCATCGAGAGCGCCGAACGCACCTACATGAACGAGGCGACGTTTGGCGATGTCATGGGTCCGCTGCTCGAGTTCGACAGGCGTAGCCTCTCAGCGACCAACATGGTGCAGCTGGCCTACACCAACAATTCCATCGCGGGCATGGTCGCCGCGAATTGTGGAACGCCGCTGCTGATGTCGTATTTCACAACCCGCGAGTATCTGGAGGAGAATTCGCAGTTCCTGCCAGGCTTGACCTGCTTGGGCGACGTCCTGAAGTCGCGGGGCTATCGGCAGAGCTTCGTTTCCGGTTGGCCACTCGGCTTCACCGGTCAGGGGGCATTCTATGCCACCCATGGCTACTCATCGCTTTTTGGGGGATCGGAAGTCGTCGCTGCCGTCGCCGGGTCTGGCAGCACTTTTGGCGCCAGCGACGCCCAGGTTCTGGATATGAGTTTCGACATTTTGCGGCGCGCGCAGCGAGACGGCAAACCGATCGCGCTGACGATCGCCGTCAGTGGTGGGCACGCGATGGACGGCTATCTGACGGACAAATGCATCGGCAAGACCGGACTTTCTCCGCAAGCCCCCAATATTCTCCATGCCGTCAAATGCACGAACATGCTCATCGCGGACTTCATTCACAAAGCCGAGGCAGAAGGGCTGATGGCGAATACCGTTCTGGTGCTGCAAAGCGATCACCTCAGCGCGCCGAGCACGGTGACGGATCAGTTGAACAGGTTTGAAAGACGCAACTTTTTCTCCCTGTCGGGCGATGGCATTCGCCCCCGCACATATACCGGACTTTCGAGCGTGGTCGATATATTCCCGACTATTTTGGACGCTCTAGGCGTGCCGCTCCCGAATGGCAAGGCTGCATTTGGCGTCTCGCTGCTCGGGGATCGACCGACAATGGTCCAAGCGCTTGGGCAGTCCCAATTCGATGACGCGATCTATGCCGACGATGTTCTCGTCAGATCATTCTGGCAACTGAAGCCGGCACGGACGGCTGCGGCGTCCGAGGCTGAACCTCGCTAATGCGAAGCACATGCCGGCTGAGCACTCGACATCGGTTCGCCTCTTAGTGCTCCCCGTATTGAAACCGGACGTTCCACGATGTGCATCCAGCCGTCGGCATCATCCCCTCGCGGGTCTTGTTGTCGTCAAGGCTACCCGGACCAGCCGTCCCGATTGCCGTCACCTCAGTAACCTGACCGGGCGGGAAAGGAACTTCGAAGCCATTGCAGGATTGACTGGAGCCGCATGTCCTTCAGTCTCCGGAACCGTGCTAGAGATTGCTACCGATTGAATAGCGCCTGCTGTTTCGAGGTCCCCCTGCTGGTTCGAGGTCCCATTGACAAAACGGCTATCGGATTTCGACATTGGCTTGCCGCTGACACTCGACGCGCTGTTGAAGCACCAGAACGTCACCCATGCGGCGTCGAGATTGAACATTACCCAATCGGCCTTGTCGGCCCGCCTGACGCGTCTGCGTCAATTGCTGAACTACCCCCTCTTCACAACGGCGGCGTCTGGACGGGGAATGATCCCGACGCCTCACGCTCCTAGGAACTTCAGCGGCTTGCCGGTCACCGTCACCGGCAATTCGGCGCGGAAGCGGAAACGTCATCTCAGGCAAAGGGCGGTCGTCTGCAGCTCGCTGTCGGCTTCCAGGCTGATGAACCCAAGCAGTCCGTTGGCGGCTGCCTCGTGCCGCATCTAATTACCAGCCTGGGCCAAAGTTTTCATGGTACAAATATAAGAAATATATATGTAAGAAATACCACGATATGGACAGCGCCCGTCAAGAATGTTGTTCTTTCAGTGCTAAAACTCACATTGCATATGAAGAGCGCTAAAATCAAAAGCACTGTGTCAGTCGCTGGAAGCCCCAGGGTTAACCCTCTTCCCGTCAGCAGGCTGGCGGCTGCGACCGCCGGTATGGTCAAACCAATTGTGGCGCAAGCAGAACCCATCGCGACATTCAAACCGCGTTGCAGCTCATTGTTGAGTGAAGCGCGCACCGCCGAAATGGCCTCCGGCATCAACACCAGCCCGGCGATCATTGCCCCCACAATGCTGTCTGCCTGGGTCACCTGGTAGGCAACGAGCGTATCTTCGACGCTTGCCGCGACCTGCTCGGCGAGCATGACAATTCCGATCAGGCCGGCCATCAGCAACAGAGCGCTGGCAGAGATGTTCTCGTGAGGGGCAGTCCGCAGCGAAACGCCCTGGGCCTTCCCTTCGATAAAGTCTTCCCGGTGGCGGACGGTCTGCGCGAACACGAAGCTTGCATAAAGCAGCACCGAGAGGACGCTGACGAAACCAAGTTGGGCCGCCGAAAACGTGCCGGGATCCGTGGTCTGGGTGTAGGTCGGCAAAATAAGCGTCATGATGGTCAGTGCGATCAGAACCGCCAGATAGGCGCTGGTCCCCTGCCGCACGATGGCCTGCTTGCGATGACGCCAGCCGCCAAGCGCGAGACACGTGCCGACGACGCCGGTGGATGCAATCATCACCGTTGAAAAGACGGACTCACGTGCAAGCGTCGGGTTGTTCTCTCCATGCAGCATCATGGAAACGATGATCGACACCTCGATTGCCGTGACGGCAAAAGTCAGCACCAATGTGCCGTAGGGCTCTCCTACACGCCGAGCCACCGCCTCGGCGTGCTCGAGCACCACGAAAATGGTGGTGAACATAATCGCACTCGAAAGCGCTCCGACGAGTATCCTGGCGCTCAGCGAACCTTCGTCTGCCGACAGCCCGCCGGCTCTGACGGCGACAGCCATCACCAAGGCGGCCAGCGGCATCGCATACGAAGTCACCGAACGTCCGAAACCGCTCATGCAAGCCCCTGCGCGCTGCTGCGAACCGTGGCTGCATTCGCGCACCGACAGATCGAAGCGTTCACCCGTTCACGCCGTCTTCTGCGTCACCAACCCCAGCTCCTCCACCATCGCCTCGCGCATCAAAAACTTCTGCGGCTTGCCGGTCACCGTCATCGGCAATTCGGTGCGAAAGCGTATGTGGCGCGGGATCTTGTAGTGGGCGATCTGGCCGGCGCAGAAGTTCTTGACCTCCTGCTCGGTGGCAATCTGGCCGGGCTTGAGTACGATCCAGGCGCACAGCTCCTCGCCATATTTGGCGTCGGGAATGCCGAACACCTGCACCTCCTTGACCTTTGGATGGCGGTAGAGGAATTCCTCCACCTCCCTGGGATAGACGTTCTCGCCGCCGCGGATGACCATGTCCTTGACCCGGCCGACGATGTTGCAATAGCCCTCGGCGTCGATGGTGGCGAGGTCGCCGGTGTGCATCCAGCCGTCGCTGTCGACCGCCTCGCGGGTCTTGTCGTCGTCGTCCCAGTAACCGTTCATCACCGAATAACCGCGCGTGCAAAGCTCACCCGGTACGCCGACCGCAACGGTAGCGCCATCGGCATCGACCGCCTTGACCTCGACATGGGGGTGAATGCGCCCGACGGTCGAGACGCGCTTTTCCAAGGGGTCGTCGACGCCGCTCTGGAACGACACCGGGCTGGTCTCGGTCATGCCGTAGGCGATGGTCACCTGTTCCATATGCATCAGCGACACCACCTTCTTCATCACCTCGATCGGGCATGGCGAGCCGGCCATGATGCCGGTGCGCAGGCTGGAGAGATCGAAGGCGGAAAAATCCGGATGATCCAACAGGGCGACGAACATGGTCGGCACGCCGTAGAGCCCGGTGCAGCGTTCCTGAGCCACTGCCTTCAGCGTGGCGCCGGCGTCGAACCCTTCTCCCGGGAAAACCATGGTGGCGCCTTTCGAGACGCAACCCATCGTGCCCATCGACATGCCGAAGCAGTGGTAAAGCGGCACCGGGATGCACAGCCGGTCGTCGACGGTCAGCTTGATCGCCGAAGTGACGAAATTGCCGTTGTTGATGATGTTGTTGTGGGTCAGCGTCGCGCCCTTGGGGGCTCCCGTGGTGCCTGAGGTGAACTGGATGTTGATGGCCTCGCCCGGCTTCAGCTTCTCCGAGATGCGGTCGAGGCTGTCATGCTCGTCACGCCCGGCCATGGCCAGCACGTCGCCGAAATTGAACATGCCGGGCGAATTCTCATCACCCATGCGGATGACGATCTTCAACGCCGGCAGTTTTTGCGCCTTGAGCTTGCCCGGCGTGGCCTTCGCGATCTCGGGTGCCAGCGTCTCGATCATGCCGAGATAGTCTGACGTCTTGAACTTGGCAGCGGTGACCAGCGCCTTGCAGCCGACCTTGTTCAGCGCATAGTCGAGCTCGGTCAACCGATAGGCGGGGTTGATGTTGACCAGGATCAGGCCGATGCGGGCGGTGGCGAACTGCGTCACCAGCCATTCCCAGCGGTTGGGCGACCAGATGCCGACGCGATCGCCCTTTGCCAACCCCAGTGCCAGGAAGCCGGCAGCCAGCGCGTCCACCGTGTCCGACAGTTCGCTCCAGGTGAAGCGCTTGTCCTGATCGACGAAGACAGCGGCGTCGAGCGTGCCGTATTTGCTGACGGTGTCGGAAAACAGCGCGGGGATGGTCTTGTCGAGCAGCGGCACGCTGCGTTCTCCAGAGACATGCGCCCTGTTGTCGACGGGTGCGACGAAGACACCGCCAGCGCGCGCTCCGGGTCCACGCAAATTGCTGGCGTTCTTCAGCTCGTCGAGATTGACCGGCATCGCTCTCTCCTCCCGGGACTAAGTGCCTCGCGCTGAAACAGAATCATGCGACGCGTTCTAGGTCCTTGCTTTTATGCATGTCGTTCTCCCAAAACCGAGATCACTTTGGGCGACATGCATTAGCCGAGCCTATCAGCCTGCCGGAGTGGAGGAAATCCCGCCGATAGTCGAGGCAGGGCAACGATCCGGTCAACGATGCTCCGGAGCTTCGCGTTGGCTGACGAAGCGCGCCAAAACGAAAAAACCCGCCTGGGCGGCGGGTCACCGGCGCAAATCAGCACCATGGGCAAAAATGTAGCATAGCTGCCCTCACCGGTCAAGGAAATAATTCCTATCCGACCGCAGCCGCCATCTTCGCCGCGATGTCGCGCAGGACCGCTTCATCGGCCGCCGCCCGTGTCTTCTTCGACGCCACCAGACAGGCCTGCGAGCGCAGGACGAGGCCGTCGCCCAGCACCTTGAGATGATTGGCGCGCAGCGTCGAGCCGGTGGTTGTGATGTCGACGATGACATCGGCCAGACCGGCCGCCGGCGCGCCTTCGGTAGCGCCGAGGCTTTCGACGATGCGATAGACCTGGATGCCGTGCTTCTGCGAGAAGAATTGCTGGGTCAGCCGCCAGTATTTGGTGGCAATGCGCAGCCGCCGGCCATGGCGCTGGCGGAAATCGGCGGCGACGTCGTCGAGATCGGCCATGGTGTCGACGTCGAGCCAGATGTCCGGCACAGCCACCACCACATCGGCATTGCCGAAGCCGAGACGGGCGACGATTTCGGCGCGGCTTTCCCAATCGGCGAGGTTTTCACGCACCAGATCCTCGCCGGTGATGCCGAGATCGACGGCGCCCTGGCCGATCTCGCCTGATATTTCGGAAGCCGACAGGAACACCACTTCGACATCATCCAGACCCTCGACGCGGGCGTGGTATTTGCGCTCGTCGCCGGGCAGGCTGACGGCGAGGCCGGCTTTGGCCAGTACTTCCAGCGCCTGTTCTTTCAGTCGGCCTTTCGACGGGATTGCCAGCGTGATCATGGGGCCGTCTCCCGCAATGCCTCGATGCGATCGAGCCAGACAGAAAAGCCGACGCCGGGGATAGGCGTCTTCGCGCCAAGCAAGGTCAGCAGTCGGTCATAGCGGCCGCCGCCGACCAGCGGCCTGTCGCCATTGTCGGCCGCGATTTCGAAAACCAGGCCGGTGTAGTAATCGAGCGGGCGACCGAAGGCGGCGTCATAGCGGATTTTTTCGGCCGGCAAGCCATGCGCTTCGATCGCCTTGGCGCGGGCAGCGAACTTTTCCAGCGCAACATCGAGCGACAGCCCGGCGCCGGTGGCGAAGGTCTCCAGTGCCTGGGCCGCGCTATTGAGCGGCACGTCGATCGCCAGAAAATCCTTCAGCGCGGAAAAGGCCTCGCTCGACAACCGAACGCTGCGCAACTCGGCTTTCTCGATCAGCCGCCGGGCAATGTCGGACGGCGCGCGTCCGGCGGACGCCGACAGGCCCGCCTCTTCCATGCCGCTGGCGATATGGGCGGAAAGACCGTCCAGATCACCGTCGAGGACGAGGGCGGCGACTGGACCGGAGAGCTGGCTGTTGCGCGGCGGGTTGGCGAGATCGGCGAGAGCCGCCTCAAGCATCGG
>NZ_RZOL01000600.1:0-2574 GCF_004022985.1 Mesorhizobium sp. M7A.F.Ca.ET.027.02.1.1
GCCTTACTCTTGAGAAGCCGTCGGCGCTGTCGGTCGCGCTTTGCCTCGCCCAGGCCATGAGCCGGAAGGAGGCCTGGCTCACCGCCCGGTACATTGAGCATGGGTGGCCGATGTTCGGTCGACCGCGGTCGCTTGTGACCGACTCCGCCAAGGAGTTCAAAGGCCATGCCTTCCAGCGTGGCTGCGAGGACTACGGCATTCGCATCCGCTACCGGGACCGTGGTCGCGTCCATCAAGGTGGCGTGGTTGAAAGGCTGCTCGGGAAGCTCAACTCTGCTCTTGCGTCACAGCCCGGCTCGACGGGCCGATCCGTGGCGGATCGCGACGAATACCCCGCGCAACGGAGAGCTCGCCTCAGCTTTGCCGATCTGGAGCGATGCGTCGCGCTCGCGGTGATCGACCATAACCTTCAGGAAAACGACAGGACGTTGAAGGTGGCGGCGACGGAGTGGGAGCGGCAAACGCGTGATCTCCCCCACTGGGATGATGATCCGATGCGCGTCCTGCTGGCATTCATGCCTGGGGCGGAGATGTCGCTTTGCAGTTAATGATGAGAATGGCTTGTCAACGATTTCGGTATGTTAGCTATACACCTAATTTGAGAATGTGCACTTAATTGCGTGTTTCGGTAATTCCCGGACACGCTTTTCGCTAAATCCCGGACAGTGATTTCAGTAATTCGCGGACAGCGATTCCGCTAAATCCCGGACAGTTTTCGGAAGCGGATTTACCGGTCGGTTCTTGGCTGCGCCGTTCTGGCAGTTTGGCCTCTCACGATGATGTTGAGAGGGGCCATGCCGAGACGGAAGCAAGCGAGACGAACGAGCGTGAGGGACATCCAAGCGATGTTGCGCCTGACCCATGAGCAGGGTCTTTCGGTGCGTGAAGTGTCGGAACGGCTGAAGATCAGCAAGACGACAGTATCAACCTATTTGCTACGGGCGCGGGAGGCCGGGCTGTCATGCTGGCCTCTGCCGCCGGGCCACGACGACGCGACACTTGAGCGGCTGCTGTTTGGCCGTGCCGGTCGTCCGCCGCAAGACCTGAGCGAACCGGACTTTGCGCTGATCGCCAGGGAGCTGAAGCGCAAGGGGGTGACGCTGACGCTGTTGTGGCAGGAGTATCGCGCCGCCCATCCCGACGGCTACGGCTACACCTGGTTCTGCGAGCACTTCGCCGCTTTCGAGCGCCGGACGAGCGCGACATTCCGCAATCGGCATGCGGCGGGCGCGGTGATGCAGACGGACTATGCCGGGCAGACGGTGCCGGTGATCGATCCGGCGACTGGCGTCATTTACCCGGCGCAGATTTTTGTCGCGGTGCTGGGCGCCTCCAACCTGACCTTCGCCTTTGCCAGCTCCAGCCAGAAGCTGCCGGACTGGATCGAGGGCCAGGTGCGAGCGCTCGCCTTCTTCGGCGGCGTCACCAGAGCGATCGTGTGCGACAACCTGAAGGCCGGTGTCGTCAAGGCGCTGTGGTTCGAGCCGACGCTGAACGCGACCTTTGCCGCGATGGCCGAGCACTACGACACCACCATCCTGCCGACCCGCAGCCGCAAGCCGCGCGACAAGGCCAAGGTCGAAGGCGCGGTGCTGATTGTCGAGCGCTGGATTCTGGCGCGGCTGAGGAACCGATCCTTCTTCTCGATCGCCGAGCTCAACGCGGCGATCGCCGAACTGCTCGAGGAGCTGAACAACCGGCCGATGCGCCATATCGGCCAAAGCCGCCGCGAACTGTTCGAGGAGATCGAGCGGGCTGCCTTGAAGCCGCTGCCGGCGGCACCGTTCGAGTACGCCGAGTGGAAGTCGGCGAAGGTCCATCCTGACTACCATGTCGAGGTCGACAAGACCTTCTATTCGGTGCCGCACCGGCTGATCGGGCGCACCGTCGAGGTGCGGCTCACGCATCGAGTGGTCGAGATCTTCCACGATCACCAGCGTGTCGCCAGCCATATCCGTCGCTCGCAGCGTTCCGGCCATGTCACCGTCAACGAACACATGCCCAAGGCGCACCAGCGCTACGCCAACACCACGCCGGCCAGCCTGATCAGCAGGGCGGCCAGGATCGGCCCCAACGCCGCCATCCTGGTCGAGCGCATGATGCGCGACCGGCCGCATCCGGAACAGGGATACCGCTCGGCCATGGGCATCCTGTCGCTGGCGCCGCGCTATGGGCCGGAGCGTCTCGATGCCGCCTGCGAGCGGGCGCTGCTGATCAACGCGATCGCCTACTCCTCCGTCACCGCCATCCTCAAAGCCGGCCTCGACCGGGCCAGCTCCGCAGAACCGGCAAAGCCGACACCCCAGCACGCCAACATCCGCGGCTCCACCTATTACCAGTGAAGGAAAGGAAGAAAGAATGCTGACGAACCCCACCCTCGACCAGATGCAGGCCCTCGGTCTGGCCGGCATGGCTGCCGCCTGGCGCGAACTGGCCGAACGCAACAACGCCAACGAGCTCAGCCGTGACGAGTGGCTCGGCCTGATGCTCGACCGCGAGGTCGCCATGCGGGCCGACAAGCGCGTCCGGAACCGGCTCGCCTCAGCCAGGCTGCGCTTTCCCGAAGCCTGCATC
>NZ_RZOL01000601.1:0-2563 GCF_004022985.1 Mesorhizobium sp. M7A.F.Ca.ET.027.02.1.1
ATCTTGGAGGGATTCGATCCGACACGGGATTTCTCGCCCGCATCTCCCGGCCGATGTTTCGCGTCGTGACGCGCTCCTGGCACATGTATCCGGTCGGTTTCCGGTTCGGGCTCAGCCTTATTGGCGAGACGATAGCCGCCTCGGATAATCGTGTCCGCTTCCTTGACTATCTTGCCGGGCTATTTCGTCTTCCTCGCATCAGCGGAAGTTAAATTTCGAGTGTTTCGGCTTGCCGCAAATTAGGGTCTCGGTGGCATAACTCGGCACGACTTTCGGGGTGCTGGCAGGAAAACTGATGCGCGGGCGTGGGTGGATCAAGGCGTTGCGTCAGGACGAGGCGCGGCAGGTGCGTGCACGCATTGCCGAACTGGAGCGCGACCTCATGGCGACCACATCTCAGGGACGCCATCGACGTTTCGAAGCCGGCAATGAACTTCGTGTTGCGAAATTCCGTCTGGAGCGCATCGAGGAATGCATCGCCGGAATAGCGGAAAAATGTGAGCGTTAGCGGATCTCGCCGCTCTCGAAGTTGCCGCGGTCCGCCCGGACTGTGCGTCGGCGCTATGATCACAAAGGCTGGTGGTTTGACGCCGCTCGGTCGAGAGCATCTCTTCAAGCGGTGTGGGGCGACAGACGCGCAGGCCTCAGGATGAGTCTGCCTGGAGAGCAAGTGGGTTGCGTGGTATCGGACGACGGGCGACCGGCCTGCGGGACCGCTCGTCGCGGCCAAATCGCCTCTATCCCCAGTAATTGCCAAGTGACAAAATACCTCTTGATGACGATTGGTTCGAAGTCGCGCCCGCGCTGGCTACCGGAAAAGAGCTTTCCTTCCTACGCGTATCTTCCAGGCAGGCAGCCGCACCCCGTGCGACATCCTGCAGGACACAGCTACCATAGCGAAGCAATTCCGGTAGCTGAAGAGGCGTCGCTTGACTCGGACATGTTCGTCTGGGGCATCGACCTCTTCAATCATGGCTATTACTGGGAAGCCCATGAGGTTTGGGAAGGTCTTTGGCAGGTTGCAGATCGAGGCGCTCCGCTTCGGACGCTGTTCAAGGGATTGATCCTGTTGTCGGCAGCCGGCGTAAAGATCCGCGAGGGCAAGCAGGCGGCGGCGGTCCGTCATGCCGGACGCGCCGCGGCGCTCCTTCGTCGGCTGATGAACGCCCCGGATCGCACTATCGAGCGTGCACTCGGAATGTCACCCGCTGTGCTCGCCGAACACGCCGAAGCCGCGGCAAGGATCCCGGCAGCCTTGCAGACGCCGCCGCCCGGTCAGCCTCAAGCCGTGTTTGATTTCATTCTCGGGTCAAATTCCCCTGGGAATGCCGATCCGATCGCAGGCGGTTATTGGTAGAAGGCCGCGGTTTTCTGTGTCTCAGTCTAGGGGTGCACTCCACAGCTGCCCGGGACTTAGTGAAATCGGCGTCCGGGACTTACCGAAACACGCACCGGTCGGTGCAGACCCATCGCTCAGCGGCGCTCAAGCCATCGGCTTTCGGAAAGACCGGCGACGCTTCGTCTCAACAACTATTCCGGTCGGGCGGTCGGCCGTATTCTTCGCCTTGAGCACGGCCGTTTGCTTCGGTTTCGAGGGCGGGGCATCAGGCTCTGCCCTTGGCTCCGGCGTTTTCTTGGAACCTTGCTTGTTCTTGCGGACGCACAGCAAAGCCTTGGCGGTCGCCGCGTCCGCATCCGAGACGACGCCGGCCGGCTCGCCATCAAGATCGACCCGCACAGCGCCGGCATCCAGCCTCGCCAAGTATCTGGGCATCGTGGTATAGGCGCGCAGGGCTCTCCTCAATTCATCCTCTGACAGTTTGCCGTCCAGCACGCGAATGTCATGATGGATGCCGATCTTAAGCGGCCTGGGCGCTTTCGGATTGAATGCCGCAGGCCACTTTGCCGACAGATGGCGGAAAAGCTGCGCGGGCGATTTCCCTCGGCTAGGGGTCGTCATGATCAAGCCTCGCCCGATTTGTTTTCGTTCCCAATTCGGATCCCTTGGTAGCGCCCATATATGCAATGATTATGGATGTCTGAAAAAAATGGGATTCGTCCGGCCGGGGCAAAGCAGCGCACCCTGGCTTCTAGATGAGTACCGTTGCCCTCCCTTTAGCCGTTCCGTTGCCGGCCGGCGGTATGAGGCATGCTCTTCGGCAACTTTACGACGTCACGGTTGCTGTTCAGAGTTGGCAGCTTGCCCCGCTCGGTAGCTGCCTCTTTGAGGCGCGCGCGGGCGAGCTCGAGGAGCGCGTGGGCTATCTCGTCCCCGGTCCAGCCGGATTCCGCTGCGCGCTCAACCAATTGATGGAGGGCCGGTTCCAAGGTGAGCTGGCACTGAAGGGCACGGTCCGGGTGGTCGACCGGGCAGCTTGGTTGCGCGACCGCAATGCTTGATCGCTTCATTGCAGGCCATGGGCTCTCGCCCCTCTCCTTTTGCCACACGAGGCGCGCCAGCTCACGTGTTGTTGTTGGTGTGCGCCACGGCATTCGCTTCATCTTGTCAACCAGCAGCGCCAGCGATCCCGCGCGCTCCAGCTCCGTAAAGAAATGATGCGGC
>NZ_RZOL01000602.1:0-2557 GCF_004022985.1 Mesorhizobium sp. M7A.F.Ca.ET.027.02.1.1
CCGAGACAGCAGCCAGCGTCAGAACGCCGAGGAGCAGTCGAGAGATGATCGTTCGGATAAGAGGCGGTATCATCTTTAAGTTGAGGAGGATCATTTCTTCGGCCTTCCGAGTAGTCAGGTAGTCACTATCGCAGGGACATTGAGATGCGGTACAATCGTAGCCGTCGATGTCGGTCGGCAGGCAGATGTCAGCCGCAAAGATATCCGAGATTGGACGTTTGCCCAATGATGTAGCGCGCAGCGTGCAACGACCTGCGGAGCCACCGCCGAAGACGTTGTATCGCATGCCCTTACGTGGCGTGTTAACAATCGGCATTGAGCCGAGTTCCAAGGAAGAAACGCGCCAAGGTGATGAGCGCCTGAAGAATCAGGCGCTCGCGCAATCGTTCGGTTTCCAAACTATGCAGTCAACCACCAGCGCTCAGACGCACGCCCATTGTCCAGCGGAAATACACCGCCGACTTTGTTGAAACCAACCTTTTTGGAGACCGCATTGGTATAGTTTAAGAAGGCATACACAATCGCGCCACCTTCGTCGTGCAAAATCTGCTGCATTTCCGCGTATTGGGAACCGCGCTTGGCTTGGTCGGTTTCGCCGCGGGCTGCGACCAAGAGCTCATCGAATCGCTTGTTGCTGAAATGGGTTGGATTCCAATCAGCGCCCGTCTGATAAAATTGGGTGAAGAGCCAGTCGGCAGTTGCACGGCCGAAATATTCGGCGGAAGCGAACGGTTTCTTTAGACATACCTTGTCCCAATAGCCGTCGTTGGCCTCAAGTACCAGATTGATTTCGATGCCGGCCTTGGCGGCTTGCTCCTTGAACAGAGAGGCGGCCTCTACGGCCCCTGTGGCAGACGAAGGAGCTACCGACAGGTCTATCTTCAGCGTTTCGTATCCCGCCTTCTTCAAGTGCTCCTTCGCTTTTTCGATATTGTAGGCATGTTGCGGCTGCGGATCAACGGCAAAGGGCATCGATGGCCCCAATGGGTTATCGTTGCCAAGTTTCGCTGTACCAAAAAAGATCTTCTCTATGATCTCCTCTCGATTGATGGCGTATTTGAGTGCCAGGCGAACATCTTTGTTATCGAACGGCGCCACCTGCGTGTTCATGTCGAACGAATCATGACCGGCGCTAGGTACGAGCTGCAGCGCGATGTCGGGATTGCGTTTCAACATGTTGAGAGTCTTGATATCGACACCTTCCATAAATTGCACCTCGTCAGTAACAAGTGCATTGGTGAGGGCAACGGCGTCCGCGATGACCATGAACTCGACCTCGTCAAGATATGGCTTGCCTTCCTTGTAATAGTTCGGATTGCGTTTTAGCTTCGCGCTTACGCCCGGCTCGAATTGCTCAAGCAGGAAAGGTCCTGTACCGACCTTCGCAGTCCAGTCCAGACCGCCCTCGGCCTTTGCCGGCATGATCGGCAGGTGGAAGTCGGAGAGCAGGTATGGGAAGTCTGCTACGCCGCTTTTCAGTTCAAAGGTGACAGCGTCTTTTCCATCAGCCTCGACTGAACCAACCTGGGCCAGCATGGCCTTCGCGCCTGAGTTGGTTCCCTCACCCATGTGGTGTCGCACAGATGCGATGATGTCCGCAGGGGTGACGTCTTTGCCGTTGTGGAAAGTAGAGCCTTTGCGGAGTTTGAACACCCACTTGGTAGCGCCCTCCGAAGGTTCAAAGCTCTCGGCCAAATCCGGCACCACCGAGCCGTCTGGGAGGATTTCTGTCAAATTATTGCACATTGACCCGCCGAGCGCTGCAAGTGCGAATGTACTGGGCCATGTAGCCGGATCGAGCGTGTCGCTCTGGGACCCACCCCCCACGCCGAATTTCATGAATCCGCCCTTGGTCGGTTCGGCCGCATTGGCATGCCCGGGCTTCAGCAGGACGGAGCCGACGCTAGCCAGTGCAGCCGAGGCGGCCACGCTAGCTAGGAGTTCGCGGCGAGAAATCTGGCTGGACTGGAAACCAGCCGATCGTTTATTCCCCTTAGGCATAGAAATCTCCCGATTGCCATTGTTCGTTGTTGTCTTGATTTTTAACGGCGCCGTGCCACAGTACGGTTTCGATGTGCGGTTTCGATTGCCGGCCGCCTCGAGAGGGCGTGCGCATCCCTGGCGAAGGCGCAGGTCGCAGCCGTTTTCTCCGTAAATCCTCCGAGACCTCCCGCTCCTTGTGACGGCCGCCGCACCGGTGACGCCGCCACCTCCTAGGCGGGAGCACTTGTCAGACTTTTGCGTTTCCACAAGGAAACTTGAAACGCTGCTTCTCAAGCAGTGGTTCAAGAGAGTGGTCCAAAAACTATTGCGCGTCTAATATTATTTGGGCATAGGGTGATCGCGTATGAGCAACAATGTCCCGGGCATTTGCAGGGCTCAGCAGTACACGATCGCGCGCGATGACCTCGATACCAGGATGGTGTTCCAGCCACGCTCAAGATCGCAGATGATCGTTTCCGTAGCGCTGCCCCATGGGCCAAGCCGAGTCGTCGATGCCGAACACGCGGCGCTTCCGGCGGCTCGAACCCAGCCGCGCGGATCATCTGCAACAGCG
>NZ_RZOL01000603.1:0-2518 GCF_004022985.1 Mesorhizobium sp. M7A.F.Ca.ET.027.02.1.1
CTTCTATCTCGACAATACGATCGAGAAGGTGGAAGGCATGCGCCCCTATTCGCCGCTCGAACTTGTCGGGCGCAACATCTATATGCGCGAGGGCTGCTACCTCTGTCATAGCCAGATGATCAGGCCGTTCCGCGACGAAGTTGAGCGCTATGGCCACTACAGCCTAGCTGCCGAGTCCATGTACGATCACCCCTTCCAGTGGGGATCGAAGCGCACCGGGCCGGATCTCGCCAGAGTTGGCGACCGCTACTCGAATGCATGGCATGTCGCGCATCTTACCGACCCGCGCTCGGTGGTGCCGGAATCGATCATGCCGAGCTATGGGTTCCTGAAAGACACGCCGATCGACGTGAAGGATTTCTCAACGCATCTGGTCGCCAACAGGCTTGTAGCCGTCCCTTACACCGATGACATGATCGTCCACGCCAATGCGGATCTGGCGGCGCAGGCCGATCCCAATGCCGACACATCAGGCCTTGAGGCGCGTTACCCAAAAGCCAAGATCGGCGACTTCGACGGCAACCCGCAACAGGTCACCGAAATGGATGCCCTGCTCGCCTACCTGCAGATGCTTGGCACACTGGTCGACTTCAAAAATTACGACGAAGCCGCCGGCTACCGCTGAGGAGAACGCTGATGACCTACAATTTGATGCGGGCGTTTGCCGACAGCTGGGGCCTGGTTGCGATGGCGCTGTTCTTCGTGGGGTGCATCGCCTTTGCCCTACGCCCCGGCAGCCGAAGGCTGGCCGACGAAGCGGCCCGCATTCCGCTCGAGGACGAGTGATCATGAGCGACGAGCATATCGATGAAATCTCTGGCGTCTCGACCACCGGCCACGAATGGGATGGCATCCGGGAGCTGAACAACCCGCTTCCCAGATGGTGGGTTATCACCTTTTACGTCACCATTGTCTGGGCGATAGGCTACACCATCGCCTATCCAGCATGGCCTCTGTTGCACTCGGCGACGAAGGGTGTGCTCGGCTATTCCAGCCGCAACGAGGTCAGGAACGAGCTGACTGCGGCTGAGGCCGCCAAGGGCAAATATATCTCGGCGGTGGAGTCCAAGAGCGTCTCGGAGATCTCCGCGGACGACGGCCTGCGCGAATTCGCAATCGCCGCCGGTGGCGCCGCTTTCAAGGTCAATTGCGTACAATGTCACGGCTCCGGCGCCCAAGGTTCCAAGGGCTTTCCCAATCTCAACGACGACGACTGGCTATGGGGCGGCAAGGCCGAGCAGATCCAGCAGACGATTACGCACGGCATCCGCTTCGCATCCGATCCGGACACGCGCCTGTCGGAAATGCCGGCCTTCGGCGACATCATTACCGCCGACCAGATCGCACAAGTCAGCGCCTACGTGGCCAGCCTTTCCGGCAAGGTCCGCGATGCAAGTCTGATCCAACCCGGCGCCAAGGTCTTTGCCGAGAACTGCGTCGCCTGTCACGGCGACAATGCAAAAGGCAACAGGGAATTCGGCGCCCCCGACCTGACCGATGCGATCTGGCTCTATGGATCCGGTGAGACAGCCATCGCCGCACAGGTCCGTGCGCCAAAACAGGGCGTCATGCCGGCCTGGGTTGGCCGTCTCGGCGAGATCAAGGTCAAGGAACTTGCAGTTTATGTCCATTCGCTTGGCGGCGGAGAATAGGAATGGAAGTCCTATTCTTCGGTCCCCCCTGCCAAGCGGACGAGGCCCGGCGTGAGCCGGGCCTCGACACCATCCCTAATGCGATCTGCACAACCCGGCAAGGCTATCCTACCGCGAGGCTTTACGACAGGTGCCCCTGACATTGGCTGGGAAAGTGGAGTTGCACATGCGTGATAAGACGCAGTTGACACGGCTCGAAACAGAAACTGTCAATTCCGCCAAAACCCGCAAGCCGCTTTATGCCGCGCGTCAAAAGATCTTTCCGAAGCGCGCCTCGGGCAACTTTCGTCGCTTCAAATGGCTGGTGATGACGATCACACTTGGCATCTACTACCTGGCTGCGTGGCTGCCTTGGGCTCGCGGTCCATTTGCCCCGGACCAGGCAGTCCTGCTCGATCTCGCGAACCGGCGCTTCTACTTCTTCTTCATCGAGATATGGCCCCAGGAATTCTTCTATGTGGCCGGCCTCCTGGTCATGGCGGGCGTCGGTCTTTTCCTGATCACCTCGACTGTCGGCCGTGCCTGGTGCGGCTATGCATGCCCTCAGACGGTGTGGGTCGATCTGTTCCTCGTCGTCGAACGTGCGATCGAGGGGGACCGCAACGCCCGCATGAAACTTGACGCAGGTCCCTGGACCGCGCGCAAGCTCATGCTGCGTGTGTCCAAGCACACCATCTGGCTGGTCATAGGGGCGGCGACTGGCGGCGCCTGGATCTTCTACTTTGCCGATGCACCGACGCTGCTCGGCGAGCTCTTCACCGGCACTGCGGCGCCCGTCGCCTACATCACTGTCGCCGTCCTGACGGCTACCACCTACACGTTCGGCGGTCTGATGCGCGAACAGGTCTGCACCTATATGTGCCCGT
>NZ_RZOL01000604.1:0-2504 GCF_004022985.1 Mesorhizobium sp. M7A.F.Ca.ET.027.02.1.1
CGGTGGCAGTCTGCGGTGCTTAGGCCTTGTTTCCGATCACATGGTGGTGGTGGCGGTGATGATGGTGGTGGCGGACATGGTGGCGGTGATGATGGTGGTGACGATGATGCTTGGCCATCGGGGCCGCATCCGCGCTCGTCGCGCCGATGACGGGCACCGTGAAAGCCAATGCAACTGCAAGCCCGAGGGCCGAGAGGAGGGACTTCTTCATGGATGGTTTCCTTTTGTTTCGCGGGCGCATATGGATCGAGGCGATAGCCCGGCCGCCGCGAATGGAATTACGCGCCTGAATTTTTTCGTCAGTATTTCCCGATTGTAGAATTTTGTTTCTGGACTGTTTCTGCCCAATCCAGCCTCCCGCCACCATGCACGGCAAGATCGAGAGAGACGGCCATTGGGCCGCCTGTTCGACTACATCGGTGGCACGACGCCGTTGGTTCCGACCACGACGCGGCTGGCGCTCAGCGCGCCGTCGCTGCCCCGCTCAGCGGTGACGAAGACCGTCGCACCCGGCTTGAGGTTGGTAGGCGTCGCCGGCGCGAAGGTCACGACGGGCGTGGTGTCGGGGATCGAGATCTTCTTGGTCTGGCCATTGTCATAGGTCAGGGTGACGGATCGCCCGCTTATATCGGTAACGTCGGCGACGGTGCCGTTGGTCATCCGGCTGTTTGGCTGCAGGTCCCAGGGACGGTCGCCCTCGCCAGTGCCTTTCAGCGCGGCCGGAAAGACCACCACCTCCAGGGCGCCGCTGCCGCCATCCGCTTTCGAAACAGAGGCAATGCCGAGGAAATCGCCCTGCTTGATATCCTTTGCCGAGGCGTTGGCGACGCCCGAGATCTTCCAGCCAGCCTTGAGCTTGATCGCATCGGTATCGCCCTGGCGCGTTTTCACGGTGAGCAGCGTGGGCTCGAAACTGACCACCGTGCCGCGCACACGCAGCGCGTCTGCGGCCTGGGCGGCGCCCGCGCCGGCGACGGAAAGGCTGGAAATCGTGCCGAGCACGACCATGACTGTCTTCAGGTTCATTGCAAAAAATCCTTCCGGGAACGAGCCGGCTGGAACCGGATGGTTTCACGCCAGCGACCCGGAGATAACGAACGAGCGCGGCGAAACTGCCGGCAAAAGGCTGATCGGACCTTCAAAACAACTTGATCGCGACGTGTGCGCGAGAGGGCCGCGCCAGGCACCTGGTTCACGATCCCGTGACGGCCCTTTTGGCTCTTGGCAAATCGCCGGCGAGAGGGCATCTTCCCGACCGTCTCAGGCAACACTCCTCATTTGATCAAACTCTTTCAGTCATGGAGTTGCCAATGCCCCATAATGCGAAAAGCGAAGCCCACTCCGAACCGGCAACCAACGGAAGCGGGCCAAATTACAATACCCTCAGAGCGATGCGGGAGACCCGCGGTTACAGCGTGGAAGAGCTCTCCCTGACATGCGGCCTGGCGGTGGACGAGATTGAGGATATCGAAAGCGGCAGAGTGACCGACCCGTCGAAGCTGCGTCGTATTGTGTCCGCGCTTCACCTTCCCCAGGAGGCTCTGATCACCCCGGCTGCGCCGACGCCGGCGGCGCAAGGCCGATCGCTGGCGTAGATCCGCACCACGCATTCCAGAGAACCCGCCAAGGCTCCTTGGCGGGTTTCTTTGTACCTGCCGCAGCGTCTGCTTCAGCCTGGGGCTTGCCGATCTGTCTATCGCACGTGCTTATACGCGCGGCGGCCCCCGGCTGCCGAACCGCAATCTGCCGTCCATCAAGCTTTTTGAGCCATGGGTTTTCGATATGAGCCTGGAATCCGTTCGTGCCTTCTTCGCCGCCCACGCGCCCGACATCGACGTCATCGTCACGCAGGCGAGCTCGGCGACGGTGATGTTGGCGGCCGAGGCGCATGGCGTGCTGCCGGCCCAGATCGCCAAGACGATCTGCCTGCGCGTCGGCGACCGCGCCATGCTGGTGGTGACCAGCGGCATCGCCAGGCTGGACAACCGTAAGTTCAAGGACCAGTTCGGCGGCAAGCCGCGCATGCTCGACGCCGCCGAAGTTGTCGAAGCGACCAGCCATCCGGTCGGCGGCGTCTGCCCGTTCGGCCTGCCGGCGCCGCTGCCGGTCTATTTCGACGTATCGCTGCGCGAGTTTGAAGAGGTGGTGCCTGCGGCAGGCGCCACCAACGCCGCGGTGCGGATTGCGCCGCAGCGCATGGTTGAGATTACCGGCGCTGAGTGGGTGGATGTGTGCCAGAGGTAGCATTAGCACCAAGCCGGAGCTCAAGCGCACAGGACATGGTGCCCCGATCCGAGATTTGGCCGGGCTGACCGGGGCATCTGGAGGGGCGGACTTCGGGGGAAAGTCCTGCTTTGAATTGGTCGGAGTGGCCGGATTCGAACCGACGACCCCTTGACCCCCAGTCAAGTGCGCTACCGGGCTGCGCTACACTCCGGACCGGTCGCGATGTATCGTGATAACCCCGTGCGGGTCAACCGAATTCCGCGACTTTTATACCGCTG
>NZ_RZOL01000605.1:0-2498 GCF_004022985.1 Mesorhizobium sp. M7A.F.Ca.ET.027.02.1.1
CCGCAACCGTGCTCGCCGGCATCATCAAGGGCATGGATGAAGGCCTCGATCCCGGACCCGAAACGACCGGCAACGGCTATGAGGCAGCGGTCACGCGCACGACCATGCCTGTCGACTGGCGCGCCGCGATCGAAGCGGCGCGGACGTCCAGCTTCCTGAAGAACGCGCTCGGCGAGGACCTGCACCGGACCTTCGTGGCAATCAAGCAGTCCGAGTACTTGCGTGTGGCACGCACGGTCAGCGAACTGGATTACCACCTCTATCTGCACGAGGTTTGATGGATTCATGATGGGCGGCGATCATTTTTTCGCCGCCTCCATCAAATGAGGTAGCGTATCTTCTGTTTAGAACATATCATGAACAGATGAGCGCACTTACCGTCCGTGAAAAGCTGGCGATCCTCTCCGACGCCGCCAAATACGATGCCTCTTGCGCCTCTTCCGGTGCGGCGAAAAAGGACTCGCTGAAATCAGGCGGCATCGGCTCCACCGAGGGCATGGGCATCTGCCATTCCTATGCGCCGGATGGCCGCTGCATTTCCCTTCTCAAGGTCCTGCTGACCAATTTCTGCATCTATGATTGCAGCTATTGCATCAACCGCTCGTCGTCCAATGTGCGGCGCGCCCGTTTCACCATCGACGAGGTGGTGAAGCTGACCATGGATTTCTACAGGCGCAACTATATCGAAGGCCTGTTCCTGTCCTCGGGCGTCGTCCGCTCACCGGACGAGACCATGGGCGAGATGGTCGAAGTGGCACGCCGGCTGCGGTTGGAGGAGAAGTTCTCCGGCTATATCCACCTGAAAACCATTCCGGAAAGTTCGGCCGAACTGATCGAGAAGGCAGGGCTCTATGCCGACCGGCTATCGATCAATGTCGAACTGCCGACCGACGAGGGTGTGAAGCGGTTGGCGCCCGAGAAGAAGCCGGAGGCAATCCGGCTTTCCATGGCCAAGCTGCGCCAGAAGATGGAGGAGAAGGCCGAGCCGACTTTGAAGACCAGAAAGCGCGAACGCTTTGCGCCGGGCGGCCAGTCGACGCAGATGATCATCGGCGCCGACAAGACATCCGACGACGGCATCCTTCACACCAGCGCGCGGCTCTATGGCAGCTATCATCTGCGGCGCGTCTATTACTCGGCTTTCAGCCCCATTCCGGATTCGTCATCGTCGCTGCCCTTGCTGAAACCACCGCTGATGCGCGAGCACCGGCTCTATCAGGCCGACTGGCTGATGCGGTTCTATGGGTTTTCGCAGCCGGAAATCCTTGCCGGAAGCAGCGACGGCATGCTCGATCTCGCCATCGACCCGAAGCTCGCCTGGGCGCTGCGCAACCGGGGGCAGTTTCCGGTCGACATCAACCGCGCCGAACGCGAAGCGCTGCTGCGGGTGCCGGGTCTCGGCACCAAGGTGGTGGCAAAGATTTTGGAGACGCGCCGGCATCGGCGCATGCGGCTCGAGGATGTCGGGCGGATCTGCCAGTCGATTGCCAAGCTCAGGCCGTTCATCATCGCCGAAGGCTGGTCGCCTGGTGCGCTGACCGACAAGGCCGGCCTGCGCGACAGGATCGCCCCCTCCTGCGAACAATTATCGTTGTTCTGATGATGCGGCCAGCTGAACTTGATCTCGTCAGATACAGTGTGCGGCTCGATAGCGAGACGGATTTTGCCGGCTGGCGTGACGCGGCACGGCGGCTGGCCCTGAATGAGGTCAGGCCCGAGGAGGTCGGCTGGCGTGTCGCGCCGGGCTCTGATCAGGCAGAATTGCCCGAAGTGCCTGCGGGCGCGCAACTCGTCGTGCCGCGCGACTTCATCGGGCATGCCGAAACGGCGTTCTGCCATTCCGATCCCGGCCGGTTTGCCTTTCTCTACCGAATGCTTTGGCGATTGCGCGACGAGCCTAAACTGCTGGAAATCGCGTCGGACCCCGACACCAGGCGGCTTGAGGCCATGGAAAAGGCGGTGCGGCGCGACAGCCACAAGATGCACGCCTTCGTACGCTTCCGGAAAATCGGCGACGGTGCCGATGAGCGCTATGTCGCCTGGTTCGAGCCGGATCATTTCATTGTCGAGCGCAACGCCGATTTCTTCGTCAGGCGTTTCACCGGCATGCGCTGGACGATCCTGACGCCATACGCCTCCGCCGATTGGGATGGCGAAAGGCTGGCTATCGGACCGGGCGCGGCCAAGGGCGATGCGCCGGATCAGGACGACACCGAGGCGCTCTGGCGCACCTATTTCGAGAACATCTTCAATCCGGCGCGATTGAAGGTGAAGGCCATGCAGAAGGAGATGCCGAAGAAATATTGGCGGAACCTTCCCGAGGCTTCGCTCATTCCAGACATGATCGCAGGAGCGGACAAGGCCGCCAAGGACATGATTGCGAAAATGCCGACAACACCCGCGCCGCACCACGCCAAGGTGCAGGCACGGCATTGGCCGAAGCAGCCCGCCGAAGCACCGGAAGATGATGCAGACACGATTCCCGAGTTGCGTGAGGT
>NZ_RZOL01000606.1:0-2496 GCF_004022985.1 Mesorhizobium sp. M7A.F.Ca.ET.027.02.1.1
TTTTTGTGTGCCACGGGGCTCGCTTCGATGCAACGTAAACCACCTGTTAACCTTAACGGCCCCGACCCGTGAACAAGTGTTAACGACGCTGGCACGCTTCCTGCTCCGCAACGCATGTAGGTCATCGGAGGGCGCCCTTCTGTTCACCGATGGGACATCAGACGACAGAATGCGCGGAGCAGCATAGCATGAACCAGAATGGATCGATCACGCTGTTCCAATATTGGAATCGCCTGCGTGACGGACGTCCTGCCCCGAAGCGTTCGGAGGTCGAGCCGGCCGACATCAAGTCGCTGCTGGCCGACACCTTTATCCTGGAACGGGACACGCGCGGGCAAGCCGTATTCCGGCTGGCCGGCACCAGGCTTTGCGCCTGCTACGGCCGCGAACTCAAGGGGTTTTCCTTTCCATCGCTGTGGCGCGAGAAGGATCAGCGGCTCGTCTCGCGGCTGATCCATGGCGTCTTCGAGCAGAAGTCGGTCGTGCTCATCAGCTATGAGGGTTTCAGCCGCAACGGGCGTTCCAACAAGTTCGAACTGCTTGCCCTGCCGCTGGACGGCGGCGTCGAAAATCCGCGCTGCCTGGGCGTCATCAGTGCCGTGGAGAAACCCTTCTGGCTGGGTGCCGATCCGATCACCGATGCGTTGATCGATTCGATACGCGTCATCGATCCGGAGAAGGAGCTTCTCAACAATCGCCCGGCGATCGATGTTCCCTCGCTCGTTCCCGATGAACTTGGAGCACCCGAGACGATCTCGGCACTCGGCCGGGCGCGCCGCATCCGCCATCTCGTCGTGTTCGATGGCGGGCGCGAGGAATAGTCCCTTTGCGGCCTGATGCACGTCGCTCAAAACTGCGCGGCTGTTTTGGCACCGCGACCTGCAAAAAGGAAACCCCTGGAGCGCCCGCTTTTTCCCTTTGTTAACCCGCTTTGTTGTACTTCTCTGATGAAGTTCCTCGCATCGGCGCGCGGGATGCCAAACGGGGTGTAGGCAGTCATGAGGTCAGCGGCGGTCGACTATGCGCCGTCCCAAGCTGAAAGGCGTAACTTTCAGCGCGTCCGGGTTAAAATCTACGGACGCTTCATGCTGGAAGACCGCACCGAACACCCCTGCCAGGTCGTCGACATGTCACCGGGCAATGTCGCGTTTCGCACCGACCGCATCGGCATGCCCGGCGAAAAAATCATTGCCTACATCGATCATATCGGCCGCATCGAAGGTGTCGTCACCCGCACCTTACAGGACGGTTTCGCGATGACCGTCATCGCGTCGGATCGCAAGAAGGACAAGCTGGCCGCGCAATTGACCTGGCTCGCCAACAAGCATGAACTCGACCTGCCGGAAGATCGCCGCCACGAGCGCGTCGCGCCGCGCAATCCGACCAGCGTGCTGCAGCTCACCGACGGCCGCCAGTACCAATGCCGTATCATCGACCTTTCGCTCTCCGGCGCCGCGGTCGAGATCGACGTCAAGCCGGCGATTGGCATCCAGGTTATGCTTGGCACCATGCGCGGGCAGGTCGTGCGTCATTTCGAGGACGGCGTCGCCATCGAATTCGCTGTGATCCAGCGCCCCGAAACGCTCGATTCCGAATTCAACACGCCACGCACCTGAGCAGACAGCGACACTCCAGGAAACCGGCCCTTGTGGCCGGTTTTTTGTTTTCGACGCCATGACCTGCATGCTTAGGCCACTCTTGGCGGGGCTTGGCAGCCCTCCGCGCGTCGAGATTGGCGCCTCAAAATCCAAACGAATTAATACTGAAATGATTCAAATTTTACGTTTATTCTACTGGAGTTTTACTCAATATCTACTTCGAGCTTTTGCGTCAAATAAATCCGCATGTGGCAATGTCTCCTTCGAACGGGGAGACTACAACAATGAAGAAAACGAGGGGCAAGCTGTTGCTGGTGGCAATGGCGATGCAGCTTTCCGCTTGGGGATCAGCATATGCCGCGGGACCGGCCTATATGCACACCGGCGGACGCACCACCCAGCCTGTTGGCCATTATGAGTTCTGCCAGCGCAGTCCTGGCGAATGCAGCGAACGGACCCCGAAGGGTGCGCCGGTCGAACTGACCCGCAAACTGTGGGCGACGATCGTCAACATCAACAATTCGGTCAACACCCGCATCAAGCCACGCACCGACATGGAAAACTACGGTGTCGAGGAATATTGGGCCTATCCGGCCAATGGCTATGGCGATTGCGAGGACTACGCGCTGGAAAAGCGCCGCGAGTTGATGGATGCCGGCGTCCCCGCCGGCAATCTGCTGATGACGGTGGCGCGCCAGCCGAATGGCGACGGCCACGCGGTGCTGACCGTGCGCACGAGCCTTGGAGAATTCATCCTCGACAATCTGGAAACCAAAGTCCTGTCCTGGACGGACACCGACTACACCTATCTCAAGCGCCAGTCGGACCAGAATTCCGGCGTTTGGGTGACGATCAATGACGGCCGCTCCGACGCGGTCGCCAGCGTCCGCTAGAACAG
>NZ_RZOL01000607.1:0-2491 GCF_004022985.1 Mesorhizobium sp. M7A.F.Ca.ET.027.02.1.1
AAGCCTTCGATCTATCTGAGGGACGAGCCGCTGTCGTCGCTCGATGCCAAGCTGCGCGGCGATCTCAGGCTCGAGCTGAAGCGCATCCAGACCGAACTCGGCGCCACCATGCTTTATGTCACGCATGATCAGATCGAGGCGATGACGATGGCAGACCGCATCGGCATCCTCACCGAGGGCGTGCTGGTGCAGATCGGTTCGCCGCGCACCATCTATTCCGAGCCGGCAAACCTTCATGTCGCGGCAAGGCTCGGCCAACCGGCGATCAATCTTCTGCCGACCGGACTGCTGCCTGATGCCGGCGCGCCAGCCGGGACCAAGACGATCGGCGCGCGCACCGAACATCTTTCGATCGCGAAGGCTGCGAATGGTCATGCCGACGGCGTCGTCGACTGGGTCGAGCATCTCGGTGATCAGAACCATTTGCATGTGACGGTGGGGACCAAGAAACTGGTGACGCTGACCGATCCCGACACGGATCTGGCGCAGGGCGACAAAGTGGTGATCCGCTACCGGGCGCCGCTGTATTTCGGCGCCGATGGACAGCGATTGATGTGAGCGGTTTTCGGTGATTCAGCACCGGTTTTGACTTTGCCAGTATGGGACGAATTCGATGAAGCACTTTTTCAATCGCAGGGAAACGATCGTCACCGAGGCGCTCGACGGCCTGTTGCGGACCATCGGATCAGGCGATCTCGCGCGCCTCGACGGCTATCCCGAGATCAAGGTCATCCTGCGCGCCGACTGGGACAAGACGAAAGTCAGTGTCGTCTCCGGCGGCGGGGCCGGGCACGAGCCGTCCCATGCCGGCTTCGTCGGCAAAGGCATGCTGACGGCGGCGGTCTCAGGCGAGATCTTTGCCTCGCCGAGCGTCGAAGCCGTGCTGGCCGCCATCCGCGCAGTCACCGGCCCGGCCGGCTGTCTGTTGATCGTCAAGAACTACACCGGCGACCGCCTCAATTTCGGCCTGGCCGCCGAGAAGGCGCGCGCCGAAGGATTTCATGTAGAGATGGTGATCGTCGCCGACGACGTCGCGCTGCCTGATATCACCCAGCCGCGCGGCGTTGCCGGCACCTTGTTCGTGCACAAGATCGCAGGCCATCTGTCGGCGGCCGGCCACGATCTGGCATTCGTCGCAACGGCCGCTCGCGCGGCGGCGAAGGATATCGTTTCGCTCGGCATGTCGCTGTCGTCCTGCTCGATCCCCGGCCAGCCGCACGAAGACAGGTTTGGCGAGAACGATGGTGAACTCGGCCTCGGCATTCATGGCGAGCCGGGCGTCGAAAGGATTGCGGTGCAGAGTGCCGACAGACTGGTGGCGATCATGGTGGAGCGCCTCGCGGCACGGCTTGATCCCGAGGCCACCTACGCCTTGCTGATCAACAATCTCGGCTCCGTGCCGCCGCTCGAAATGTCTGTCGTCGCCAATGCGGTGCTTGCATCGCCGCTCGCCAAGACCATCAAGCTGACGATCGGCCCGGGCCCGCTGATGACGGCGCTCAACATGAACGGCTTCTCGCTGTCGCTGATCCGGCTGGATGCGGCGCGCGAAACCGCCTTGCAGGCGCCGGTCGGTCCGCACGCCTGGATGCCGGCAAAGCCGGTTGTTTCACCTGCCGTCGTGCCGATGGCGAAAGCGGCCGGACAGAGCGCGGCACGCAAGCCCAGCCAGGATGCGCGCACGAAGCGTCTAGTCGTCACGGTCTGCGAACGGCTGATCGCGCTCGAAGCGACTTTGAACGGATTGGACGCCAAAACAGGCGACGGCGACACCGGCTCGACGGTGGCGACCGGCGCGCGCAGTGTTCTCGAGCGGCTTGATGCGCTGCCGCTTGCCGAGCCGGCGGCGACCCTTGGCGCGATAGGTGACATTTTGAGCGCCTCGATGGGCGGCTCCAGCGGCGTGCTGCTGTCGATCTTCTTCACCGCCGCGGCGCAAGCTCTGGAGAGCGGCGCAAACCTGGCCAAGGCGCTGCTTGCCGGCCTCGAGCGAATGACTTTCTATGGCGGCGCAAGGATGGGGGATCGCACGATGGTCGATGCCCTGGAGCCTGCCCTCAGAGCGCTCGATGCCAGGAGCGTGGAAGAAGCGGCTGTGGCGGCCCGACGTGGCGCCGAGGCCACCGCTGCCATGGACAGGGCAAAATCCGGGCGGTCCGCCTATGTCGGCAGCAAGCTGCAAGGCGTGGCCGACCCCGGCGCCTATGCAGTGGCCGAGGTTTTCGCGGCGGCGGCCGCGCTGCATGAAGCGGCCTGATTCATGCTCCAGTTGTCGAATGAGCGTTCTTTCGATACTGCGGGCGGCATGGAAACCGGAAATGCGGGTGACATGGCGGCGTTGAACCTTGCCAGGCTGATCGCGGCCGCTGCGGATACCATTGCCGCTCACGCCGAGGAGTTGACGGCGCTCGACCAGGCGATCGGCGACGGCGACCACGGGCTGAACATGAAGCGCGGCTTCGAGGCCGTGCGCGCGGAAGCCGAAGCATTT
>NZ_RZOL01000608.1:0-2477 GCF_004022985.1 Mesorhizobium sp. M7A.F.Ca.ET.027.02.1.1
CCCCTGCAGCAGCGGCAGCGACCAGCTCTCGCCCCCAGCTTCGGCAAAGACGTTTCGGCCGGCCTTGTCCTGCAGCGAAACATGGAAATGCATGCCCGAGCCGGCATATTTCTCGATCGGCTTGGCCATGAAACAGGCGGTGACGCCGTGGCGGCGCGCCTGCGCCCGCACAAGCCGCTTCAGCATGACCAGATCGTCGGCCGCCCGCATCACATCCTTGCGGTAGTTCAGCGTCAATTCGTACTGGCCGGGCGCATATTCGGAAATCACCGTCTCGGCCGGAATGCCTTGCGCCTTGGCCGCGGCATAGATGTCGGAGAACAGCGGCTCCATGCCGTGCAGATGGTCGACCGAATAGACTTCGGTCTTGCCCGAGACGCGGCCATCGAGCACCGCGCGCGCCGGCTGCACCTTGCCGTCGGCGTCGCGCTCATTGGCCAGCAGGAAGAATTCGAGCTCGAAGGCGCCGGCCGGATAGAGGCCCTTGGCCGCCAGGATCTCCACCTGCCGAGCCAGCGCCAGGCGCGGATCCGACGACATCGGTCGGCCGTCGAGCATGTACATCGCCATCAGCAACTGGCCGCGGGGCGGGCTCGTACCGTAGAGCGGCACCAGCGTGCCGGGGATCGGCCATGCCCTAAGGTCGCCATCACCGGTCGTCCAGATCAGTCCGGTCTCGTGCACATCCTCGCCGGTGATGTCGAGGCCGAGGATCGAGATCGGCATATGGCGGCCGCCCTCGAAGATGCTCTTCAGTTCATGCCGGCGCACGATCTTGCCACGGCCGACGCCATTGGCATCGGTCAGCACGATATCGAAGGCCTCGATCTCGGGATGGGCGTCGAGAAAGGCGTGCGCCTCGGCAGGTGTCGAGCCCGAAGGTGAGGTTATCATGGCGTTGGGGTGGTCCATCGCCGCTTGTCTCATGCCGCAAGCTTCGCCGCAACCGCGCCGAAGGCGGTGATCAGCCGGTTGACCTGGGCAGCCGAGGTCGCCGGCGAGATCAGCATCATGTTGTGGAAGGGTGCGATCAGCACGCCGCGATTGACCAGCGCGACATGGATGGCGGCCTCCAGTTCCGGTGCATGCGCCATTTCCGCCTCGGCGCCATTGCGCAGCGGACCGGGCGCACAGATGAACTCGACACGAGCGCCGACGCGGGAAACATGCCAGGGCAGGCGATAGCGATCGATCACGCCGGTCAGCCCGGCATCGAGCCGCCGCGCCAGATGATCCATGCGGTCGTAGTTTTCCTGCGTCATCACCTCTTCGAGCGTGGCGCGCATCGCCGCGAACTGCAGCGGGTTGGCCGAGAGTGTCGTGCCCATGCCGGAATAGCCCGGCTCCTTGGTCCTGTTGTAATCCGCGTAGCGTGAGGCAACGTCGTCGCTCATGCCCCAGACACTGGCCGGCACGCCGCCGGCGATCGGCTTGCCCAGCACGAAGAAGTCCGGGTCGAGACCATATTTCCTCGTGTAGCCGCCGGGGCCGGTCGAGATCGTGTGCGTCTCGTCGATCAGAAGCAGCGTGCCGGTTTGGCGTGTCAGTTTGCGCAGGGCGTCATGGTAGCCCGGATCGGCCAGCACCATGCAGGAATTGGTCAGCACCGGCTCGGCGATGACGCAGGCGACGTCCTTATCCCCAAGCGCGGCTTCGAGTGCTGAAACGTCGTTGAACTCGATGACCTTGGCCGTGCGGGTCAAGTCGCGGAACTCGCCCGCCAATCCTGGCCGGTTGACGGGCTTGCCGTCGATCAGCCGCACCATCGTTTCGTCGACCGAGCCATGATAGCAGCCGTTGAAGACCAGGATTTTTTCGCGGCCGGTGACGGCACGGGCAACACGCAGCGCAAAGCGGTTGGCGTCGGTCGCCGTCGTCGCGATCTGCCAGAATGGCATTCCGAAGCGCTGCTGCAGCAGCGGCCCAATGGCCAGCGCATCTTCCGAAGGCAGCATATAGGTCAGGCCGCGTCCGGCCTGGCGGCGGATGGCGCGAGCCACCGGTGGCGGCGAATGGCCAAACATCGAGCCGGTGTCTCCCAGGCAGAAATCGTCGAGCTTGTTTCCGTCGATATCCATGATCGTAGCGCCCCTGGCGTTGTCGACCAGGATCGGGAACGGCGTCGGCCAATCGTTCATCCAGTGCATCGGGACGCCGCTGAAGAAGCCGGGCAGGCCGTTGCCGATCTTGGCCTGCGATTTTGGCCGCGCCTTGCGGAAGGCTGCCCCCTCGGTTTCGCGCAAATCGGCAATGCGGTCGCGGCCGATGCCGCCGATGGACGTGTTGGACGTGTCGCTGTGCATGAAAACCCCTCTGGTCGATCCCTCTTAGCCAATCCGTGTCCGCATCCGCAATTGGCCGCGCATCTGCCCTGCGTTGGCTCAGCCTTTGGCGGCGGCGCTTGACCGTGCTGCCGAAGTCAGCGCCAATATGAGCGGGAATTGAGGTGGAGGGGTAAAATGAGAACGATCATGTGT
>NZ_RZOL01000609.1:0-2471 GCF_004022985.1 Mesorhizobium sp. M7A.F.Ca.ET.027.02.1.1
GTCCTTGTTCCAGTCGATGAAAGCTGAGAGCCCGCTTTCAGCTGCATCGAAATCCGGGCGGAAGTCCATTGTCCAAACCCCCCAGTTCTTTTCGAGGCGCATCGACATGAGGGCGCGGCTTCCGTAAAAACGCAGCCCGAGATCGCCACCTGCGTGTTCAACCGCCTCAAACAAGCGGATGAGGAACTGCGGACGGCAATAGATTTCAAAGCCTAGTTCGCCCGAGAACGACAGGCGCGAGAGGATCACCGGAACGTCACCCACGACGCATTCCCGGATATCGCGGAACTTGAACGCGTTGTGAGACACGTCCTCTCGCGTAATCCGCGAGAGGAGTTCTCTCGATTTCGGACCTGAGATCGCCAGCCCGTGGAGCTCGTCGGAACGGTTGGTATAGGTTACCCCCTCGGTCGGCAGACGCCGCTCGAACCATCGCCGGTGCATTTCCTGCGCAGCACCTGATCCGAACAGCATGAAGCGGTCTTCCGAGAGGCAGGAGACGGTGAGGTCCCCATAGAGTTTGCCTTTGGGGGTCAACATGGGGGTCAACGCGATCCGACCAGGCTTGGGAAGTTTTCCGGCGAGGACGTAATCGAGGAACGCTCTCGCTCCCGGTCCGGCAAATTCGTGCTTCGAATAGTTGGCGATCTCGATGGCGCCCACGTTCGTGCGAACGCTCTCGATTTCCTGAGCAACGTAGTCATGGCTCCGGTTGCGCTCGAAAGTCGGCTCTTCGTGCGCATCCTCCGGCCCGTCGGCGAACCAGAGAGCATGCTCCAGGCCAAAACTCACCCCCATAACCGCGCCCTTCGCGACCAGGCGATCGTAAAGCGCTGTCGTCTTCTGCCTCCGTCCTTTCGGCAGGGTCTCATTGGGAAACGTCATGACGAAGCGGCGTTCATAGTTCTCTGAGGACTTCACCGTGCCCCAGTCGGCCGTCGCGAAGTTGCCAAACCGGGCGATGTCCATCGCCCAGACATCGATTGAAGGTTCGCCTTCGATCATCCATTCCGCAATCGACCGGCCGACACCACCACCCTGGCAGAATCCGGCCATAACACCGACCGCGGCCCAATAGTTCTGCAGACCGGGGACAGGACCGATCATCGGGTTTCCGTCCGGGCCGAACGTGAAGGGCCCGTTCACTACGGTCTTAATGCCCACCTGGCCAAGGGCTGGTATGCGTTCGAACGCGAGCTCGAGCCGGTCCGCGATCCGCTCGAGATCGGATGGAAGCAGTTCGTGGCCGAAGTCCATCGGGGTACCTGACACCTTCCAAGGCGTGGACTTCGGCTCGTACGTGCCCAGCAGCATGCCGTTACGCTCTTGGCGGAAGTAAATGTTAGCCTCGTAGTCGATGCCCGCCGGAAGGCGCTTGCCGGAAGCCATTCTTTCCACGATTTGGGGGATATCCTCCGTAATCAGGTAGTGGTGCTCCATAGGCTGCACCGGCATGGTTACACCAGCCATCTTCCCAGCTTCTCGCGCCCAGAGCCCGGCGGCGTTCACCAGGTGTTCGGCGTTAATGGTTCCCTTGGGAGTGACCACGTCCCAGGTACCGTCCTTCCTCTGGCGTGTTTCGATAACGGGGGTGTGCGTGTAGTACTGCGCGCCGTGGACGCGGGCAGACTTCGCATAGGCATAGCAGACGCCCGAAGGGTCGACATCTCCGTCAAGCGGGTCCCACAGCGCCGCGAGATAGTGGCTGGGGTCGATGAGCGGATGCCGTTCGGCCGCCTCTTTGACACTGATAAACTCCTGGTCGAGCCCCATGTAACGGGCCTTCGACCGCTCCCGCTTCAGATATTCGTACCAGGTCTTGTTTGACGCGAGGTAGAAGCCGCCCGTGCTGTGAAGCCCAACAGAGTGGCCAGAAGTTTCCTCTATCTCTTTGTAGAGATTGATTGTGTAGCCCTGGAGGCGGCTGATGTTCGGATCTGAGCTGATGGTGTGGATTTGACCTGCCGCGTGCCAACTTGACCCGCTCGTCAGTTCGTCTCGCTCAAGGAGCACACTGTCTTTCCAGCCGAATTTTGCGAGGTGGAAAAGGATGGAACATCCGACAACGCCGCCGCCGATGACGACCGCGCGGGCGTGCGTTGGAAATTGTTTTTCAGCTGTCATGGTTGTCCGCTTTGGGCTGGAGGAGGCGATCGCTTTTTAATTGAGGGACCGGCCGGATGAGCGCTCGCTAAGCGAGTGGAAGCCTTCTGAACCGACCGGCTCGAGCTGGGTCAAAAAAGTGGTCGAGAGGTCCATTGTCGATAAAATGGGCGTGCCAGGTCGCTAGCGCACCTCGGTCGAGCTCGACACCCAAGCCGTGGCCTTCGGGCACGGTCACGACATTGTTGGTCTGGCGGAACGGACCGCCCTGGATGACATCGCCGATCTGCCATCGAAACAGCGACTGCGATGGCTCGGTAATCCAGGGCATTGCCGCCGACATGTGCAGGTAGGCTGCAGTTGCTACC
>NZ_RZOL01000060.1:0-22195 GCF_004022985.1 Mesorhizobium sp. M7A.F.Ca.ET.027.02.1.1
GCCTTCGCTCAGCAGTTTTTCGTAATCGGTGTGCATGTGGCGGATATGGGCAATCGTCGCCAGCCATACGGCGATGCCCGGCGGCAACGTCTTCATGTGGACCGCGCCGGCGTCGGTGCGGATCTTCTCCATGTCGGCATAGGGAGCCAGCGGCAGAAGAGCGGTCAGCGCCTTGGCGATGGCGCGGCGGCGGCCGGTCGGCGCTGTCATCGCCGGGTCCGATCGGGCTCGTCGCGCCCTTCGATGGTCGCCTCGGCAATAGCGTCGGTCGAGGCGAAATAAGGTTTGATGTCGATGACCGGCGTGCCGTCGAGCACATCGATGGCGTCGAGGTCGATGCGGCCGGTGTGTTGGTCGAGCGCGACGAGCTTGGCGATGTGCAGCCCGATGGGGTTGGGGCGGGCAGGGGAGCGCAGCGAAAATACGCCTTTCGCTTCAGCGGCATGGCGCGGTTTCTGCACAATCAGGTCTCGCGGCGCATGATGCAGCCAGGACAGGATGATGACGTGGCTGGCGCGCTCCAGCCCCTGCAGGCCACTTCGGTAGGCTGCGTCGATGGTCAGCACCGCCTTCTGCCCGGTCTCGCGCGCGGCGCGCATGTTCTTCGGGCAGGTTTCGCGCGTCGTCCATGGCGAGGCAATGCGGCCGATGAAGACGATCCCGCCATCAGGCGGCATCAAGGCCGGATCGTTCTCCAGCCTCTGCTCGCCTTCGCGCGCCTCGAACATCTCACGCGTTTCAGTCATGGTCCACGTCTCTTAAAGCGCACACAAACGGCATTTTCTTGTCCCCAAGCGACATTGCGCTTGCAAGGTCTCGAAAATCGACATAAACATATGTTTATATCTTTTCAAAGAGAATACGCTGATGCATGTCTCGCTCGATACTATGGTGGATACGTTAAAGGCGGCGGCCGAATCCAGCCGATTGCGCATACTGGCACTTCTGTCGCGCGGTGACCTCACGGTTTCCGATCTTACCGAAATTCTCGGCCAGTCGCAGCCGCGCGTTTCGCGGCACCTGAAGCTGCTTCTGGAGGCCGGACTGATCGGCCGCTACCAGGAAGGGTCGTGGGCCTTCTTCCGCCTGTCGGATGCGGATTCCGCGCGGGACTTCGTCATGGGGCTGGTTTCCGGCATTCGCGGCGCCGATCCGCAGGTCGAGCGCGATCTTGAGCGCCTGGCCTCGGTCAAGCGCAAGCGGCAGGACCGCGCGGTCGCGTATTTTTCGGTGAATGCGGCAAGCTGGGACCATATCCGATCGCTGCATGTGCCGGACCGCGCCGTCGAAGCCGCAATGCTGAAACTGGTCGGCAAGCGGCCGTTCCAGTCGATGCTCGATCTCGGCACCGGCACCGGGCGGCTGCTTGAAATCTTCTCGCCGCTTTATCGGCGTGGTGTCGGCATCGACATGTCGCGCGAGATGCTGACCGTGGCGCGCGCCAATCTGGACAAGGCAGGCGTTTCGAACGCGCAGGTTCGGCAGGGCGACATCTTCGCACCGCCGGTCGAGCGCGATGCCTTCGATCTCGTCACCATCCATCAGGTGCTGCACTATCTCGACGATCCCGCCCGTGCCATCCATGAGGCGGCGCGGCTTTTGCGTCCGGCCGGACGCCTGGTCATCGTCGATTTCGCGCCGCATGCGCTGGAATTCCTGCGTGAGGAACACGCGCATATGCGGCTCGGCTTTTCCGACCGGCAGATCGCCGACTGGTTTTCGGAAGCCGGCCTCGATCTTGAAGACAGTCAGGAATTCGAGCCGCGTGGCGGCAACGAGGCCAGGCTCACCGTAAAACTCTGGCTTGGCCGCGACCGGCGCCTCTTGATCGCCGATCCTTCCAACGACACAAGGCAGATAAGGGAAACCGCCTGATGAACCAGTTCCGCTTTTCCCGCCGCCCCGACATTGGCGACAAGGTCAGGGTTTCCTTCGAATTCTTCCCGCCGAAGACGGACGAGATGGAAGCGAGGCTGTGGGAGACTGTGACGAGGCTGGAGCCGCTGAAGCCGAAATTCGTCTCGGTGACCTACGGCGCCGGCGGCTCGACGCGGGAGCGCACCGCCCGCACTGTAAAACGCATCCTGACGGAAACCGCCATTCCTGCCGCGGCGCATCTGACCTGCGTCGGTGCAACACGCGACGAGGTCGACGCGGTCATCCAGGATTACAAATCGATCGGTATCAACCGGTTCGTGGCGCTGCGCGGCGACCCGGCCTCCGGCGTCGGCGGACCGTATCGGCCGCATCCCGGTGGCTACGAGAACGGCGCGGAGCTGGTCGCCGGGCTCAAGGCGATTGCTGATTTCGACATCTCCGTCGCGGCTTATCCGGAAAAACATCCGCAAAGCCCCGATTTCGCCACCGACATCGAGATGCTGAAGCGCAAAGTCGACAATGGCGCGACGCGTGCCATCACTCAGTTCTTTTTCGACAACGATCTCTACGAGCGCTATGTCGAGCGCGTCCGCCGCGCCGGCATCTACATCCCGATCGTGCCGGGTATCCAGCCGGTTCACAGTTTCAAGCAGGTCGCGAACTTTTCCGCGAGGGCGGGCGCGCATGTGCCCGGCTGGCTGGCGGAGCGTTTCGAAGGCCTCGACCGGGACCCGCAGACGCATGCGCTGGTGGCGTCGGCAGTGGCGGCCGAACAGGTGATGGACCTTGTCGAGCGCGGTGTCGGCGATTTCCACTTCTACACCATGAACCGCGCCGATCTGGTCTTTGCCATCTGTCATATGATCGGCATCCGCTCGCACGAGGCGGCGGCCGCCGGATCAGCTGCGGCATGAGAGTGGGTTGAACGACAAAAGGCCGGGAAAAACCCGGCCTTTTGAATTGGTTGGACTATTTGGGTGCTGGTCTTCCCCGCTTTGGCGGTCAGGGAAGGAAGCCCATAATAAGGGCTCCGATAAAGGCGAACGCAGCACAGATCATCAATGCGTTGATAGGCCTCGTAAGTCCCATGACATAGCCTCCTCTTAAAGAGCTATGTCACGGAGTCTAGGTTCATTTGTGCCACAGGCAAGCGGAAAATGTGCTGCATTGCGACGTGATTGTGAAATCCGCGACATGTCTTTTGCCGTTAAGCTTTGAAACTCCTAAGCAAAAACCGGCTTCAGGCCTGTGAATAAAATGTGGCCGACTCGTGTCGCTGCCGTGTCATGGCAGCGCTACCGCTGCGGAAGCCGAATTCAACTTTCGCGATGCGGGGGGTAATTGGGTGGTTAGAGCATCCTTTGCGCGTCCAGTGGACGCGCGGCGCTCTAACGTCGGCCGAACAACCGCCCGTCAATGGTGACGAGGCCGAGCGCGATCAGCACCACGCCGCCGATTTCGAACAGTTCCAGCCGCTCGCCAAGGAACAGGAAGCCGAGCAGCATCGCGCTGGCCGGTACGACAAGCGTGACCAGCGAGGCATTGGTGGCGCCGGCCGAGGCGACGAGGTTGAAATAGAGGATGTAGGCGAAGGCGGTCGACAGCAGCGCCAGTGCCAGCACCGCCGCCCAGACCGGCGGCGAGGCCGAGAACAGGCCGGATGGACCGTAGGTGAAGAGCACGATCGGGATCATGATGATGGTCGATGCCGTCAACTGTCCGGTGGCGATGATCGGCGAGGGCACGCCCCTGAAGCGGCGGGCAACCATCAGCGCGACGGCATAGGACAGCGAAGCCCCGATCAGCGCGAATTTGGCCCAGACCGGGCCGCCGAGCCCGGCAAGCAGGCCGGGGCCGATCATGACAGCCGTGCCGGCGATGCCGAGCGCAATGCCGGCGAGCTTGTTCCAGGACAGCTTTTCGTCCGATGTCAGCGCGTTGGCGAGGATCAACGTCCAGAACGGCGTTGTCGCGTTGAGCACCGAGGCGATGCCGGCTCCGAGCTCCGTCTGGCCGGCGAAGATCAGCGAGAAGGGCACGACATTGTTGGTGAGCGCCAGCAGGAAGAACAGGCCGGCATGCGGAAGCGCGAGGCGAAAGGGCGGGCCACGCAGACCGAGATAGATCTGCAGCGCAATCGCGGCAATGGCGACGCGAAACAGCACCAGCACCAGCGGGGGGAGTTCCGCCACTGCGATGCGCGCGAAGAAGAACGAGCCGCCCCAGATCGCGCCGAGCAGCAGGAGTTGCCCCCAATCCTTGAGCACCATCGGTCCGCGTGGTGCGGATGTCGCGGCCATTGCCATGTGAGTCGCCCTCCCAGACGTATGCCAGTCAGGCAGAAGCCATATCCGGTTCGGAGACAAGGGCCACCCGAAACGTGATTGATGGCAAACGCCTGCCGCCAAGACCTAGCGCCCCAGCGTCAGCCGTACGAGACACAGAATTGTTTTCATTAGCCGCTAGCTTGGATTAATTGTGCGCAGGCTAGATCAAGGATTCGTCGATGCAGCGATTCGAGAATGCCCGCGAGGCGGCACTGGCGCTTCGCCCGGACGATCCGGTCTATTGCTTCCGCCCGCAGGTGCTGATGGCGGATGCCAGGCAGTTCATGGGCATGTTCCCGGGCAAGACCGCCTATGCGGTCAAGACCAATGGCGAGCAGATCGTGCTGAAGACCCTGGTCGAAGCCGGCGTCAAGGCTTTCGACGTCGCTTCGCCGGGCGAGTTCGCCGCCGTGCGTGCCGTCTCTCCCGATGCCGAGATGCTCTACATGCATCCGGTCAAGGCGCAGTCGGACATCAAGCTGGCGCTGGAGAAATACGCCATCCGCGTCATTTCGCTGGATCACGAGGACGAGATCACCAAGCTGACGCGGGTGGTGCGGGCGCTCGACATCGATCCGGGCTCGATCAGCGTGTTCGTGCGGGTGCAGACCAAGGGCCATGCCGCTTACGAGCTGTCGAAGAAGTTCGGCGCCGGGCCGGCCTACGCCGTCGAACTTGCCGAGCGGCTGAACCGTACCGGCTACAAGGTTGGCCTGTGTTTCCACGTCGGCAGTCAGATCGAGGATCCCGACACCTATGAGCGAGCGCTGGCCTCCGCCGATTGGGTGCGCAACCGGCTGACCTTCGATATTGCCGGGCTCGACGTCGGCGGCGGTTTCCCCGCCGAATACGGCCATGACCCCAACCGCAAGCAGATCGAGATGCCGTCGCTCGGCCAGATCATGTCGCGGCTTTCGGGCGATCTGAAAGAGTATCAGTTCGACCAGATGCCGCTGGTGGCCGAGCCGGGCCGCGTGATCGTGGCGCGCTGCCTGTCGCTGATCGTGCGGGTGCTGCTGCGCAAGGGCAAGCGGCTCTACATCAATGACGGCATCTGGGCGTCGCTGTCGGATTCATGGACCGGCAAGATCACGCTGCCGGCCCGCTTCATTCCCGATCCGGCGATCCGCTCGCGCAATGGCGAGGAAAAGAACATCGTGCCGTTCAAGGTCTGCGGGGCGACCTGCGATTCCGTCGACATCCTGTCGCGGCCGTTCTGGCTGCCGGAAACGGTCGACACCGGCGACTGGATCGAGATCGGCCATATCGGCGCCTATTCGCTGTCGCTGAGGACCCGCTTCAACGGCTTTTACCCCGACACCTTCGTCGAGGTGACGACGCCGTTCGACGAGGGCGACGCGCCGCAGGGGTTTGCGAGTTTGGAGACAATGGCGGATTAGGGAATAGGGAATAGGGAATAGGGAATAGGGAATAGGGAATAGGGAATAGGGAATAGGGAATAGGGATAGGGATAGGGATAGGGATAGGGATAGGGATAGGGTGGCAGGCACTGCTTCGGAGTAATTTTCTACTGCCTACTGCCTACTGCCTACAATTTCCCCAGCAGCTCCGGCGTCGGCCAGCCATCCACCGGCAGGCCTAGCCGCATCTGCTCCTTGCGGATCGCCTCGCGGGTGTTGGTACCCAAAATGCCGTCGACAGTGCCGACATCGTAGCCTCTGGCTTCGAGCTTGGTCTGCAGCGCCTTCATCTGCTCGTTGTTGAGGCCGGTCTCGGGATTGCGCGGATCGAACTGTTTTTCTCCCGCCAACCTGGCGGCGAGGTTGGCCGCGGTCAGCGCATAGGTGAAGGACTGGTTCCACTCGAGATAGACGTCGAAATTGTCATAAGCGAGGAAGGCGGGCCCCTTACGGCCCATGGGCAGCGCCAAGCCTGCCTTGAGGCCGTTGTCGACCAGCGGCGCGCCGCTGGGGTAGGTGACGCCCCATTGCGCCCACTGCGACAGCGGCAGCTTGTTGGTGCGACCGGTCTGGTCCCACGGCATGTCTTCGGGCACGCGGACTTCCTGGATCCAGGGCTGGTCGCGTTTCCAGCCGCGCGACAGCACTTTGTTGGCGGTGGTCATGATCACATCGGGCACGCTGCCGCGCAGGTCGATCTTGCCGTCGCCGTCGCCGTCGACGCCGCGTGCCAGATAATCTGAGGGCAGGATCTGCGTCTGCCCGATCTCGCCGGCCCAGGCGCCCCTGACATCGGCCGGCAGCACGCCGCGATCGATCAATTGCAGAAGCGGTATCAACTGAGGCCGAAACAGTTGCGGGCGCCGGCAATCATGCGACAGCGTCACCAGGGCGCTCAGCGTGTGGAAGTCGCCCTGCACGGCGCCGAAATCGGTCTCCAGCGCCCAGAAGGCGGCGATGATCGGCGCCTGGACGCCGAACTGCTGGTCGGCGCGGGCGAAGACATCCGCGTATTTCTTCATGTTCGCCGCACCTTGCTTCAGGCGATAGGCCGAGATCATGCGGTTGGAAAACTCGACAAAGGTTTGGGTGAAGACGCCCTGGGCGCGGTCGCGTGCCAACACCTTGTCGTCGAAGGTTGCCGCTTCAAGGGCGTCGAGACCGGCAGTGCCGACGCCGGCCGCCTTGGCTTCCGCGGCGACGCCCTGCTTCCACGTCTCGAAGTCGCCGCCGCATTCCTGCGCCATCGCCGGCAAGGCCGTGGCACACAGGGTCAGCGCAGCCGCGAGGACTTTGGAACGCAGTCGCATCAGCTTCCTCTCGAAACGAATAGCGGGCAGTTGTTGTGCTCCCCCGGAGGCCCAACGCCCTGAATTGCCGGCGGTTGCACTTTTCACCGCTGGCTGTGTCGAAAAGCAGGCGGCAGGCCCGGTGTCAACGGTTCTTGTGCCGCAGCCCCTTATTCCGCCAGCTTCTCTGCCGTTGCACGGTGTCAACAGTGTTCTGCGGAGCTTCTTATCTCGGACGGACTCGCTGCCGTTGCACCGGTTCAACGGAAGCTCTGCTGGAGTGATTTGATCCATGGCGGTGCTGCCGTTGAACCGGTTCAACGGAAGCTCTGCTGGAGTGATTGATCCAGGGCGGTGCTGCCGTTGAACCGGTGTCAACGGGTGTTCTGCCGCAGCCACTTGTTCCAGGTGGCTTCACTGCCGTTGAAGACGTTGATGTCGGCCTTGCCGGTCATGCCCGGAATGATCCCGGTTCCTGTGTACTGCCAGAATGTGAAGGGGTGGCTGCCGTATTTCTCACGTGGATGGCCGGCGACAGAACGCAGCCAGTACGGATAGCCGCGAAACCCCGCCAGGCCGTTGTCGTCGAAGAAGTCGACCGAGGTGTAGATGATCGGCTTCTTGCCGTAGTGGCGTTCGACGATCTCGAGGAAGGTGGTCATCTCCGCGCGCACCGTGGCGGCGTCGGGACGCAGCCTGCAGGTCGGCGATTGTGGGTTCCATTCCATGTCGAGGACCGGCGGCATCGCCGAGCGATCGACGGGGACGTTGCGGATCAACCAGCGCGCCTGCACGGCAGCCGGGGTGCAGAAATAGTAGAAGTGATAGGCGGCGCGGGGAACGCCCGTAGCTTTGGTCCGGGTCCAATGCTCGTTGAAGTATTCATCGAAGCGATCGCCGCCCTCGGTCGCCTTGATGAAGGCGAAGGAGATGCCGCTGGCCTTGGCCGCCGGCCAGTCGACCGAGGTCTGGTATTTGGAAACATCGGTGCCGTGGACGGCATAGTTCCACGGCGCGCCGCTCTCCCATTCATGCGGCTTGGAATCGGCAAAGCGCGGCGCCCGGACAGTGACCGTCGGGCTGCTCGACGCCGACGGCGACAGTGGCGAGAGATCGTCTACTGTCGAGCACGCGCCAAGCAGCGCTAGCATAATGAGGCCCGCAAGACGGCGCATCGCAATTCCCGAGCCGGATTCAGCCGGTCGCTGATGGGTCTATACCTGATGGCCGGCTTGTGATTGGGCCCCCTCCGAGCGATCGCCCCACAGCATCGCTCAGCATATCCTGTGATCGCCGATCATGGTTGATAATCCGTTGATGGCGCTCGACAAGCATTGTGATTTGCGGAAGCAATGGCGGCAAATCGATGACATAAGGGGTCGCGCAGGGCCCGGAGGAAATAAATGCGGATCGTCGTCAAGATCGTCAGATGGCTGCTTGGTCTGATCGTGCTGGCGGTCGCCGCGCTGTTTGCGTGGCTATACATCGCGCCGCCCGAATTGATCCGCGTCGGTTCCGGCTATTCGGCCAAGATCGTCTGCTCGAATGTCTTCATCGCCGGCCGGGACGCCAATGAGGTGCTGGCCGTCGACGTGCAGGCGCCCGGGCATCCCCTGCTGCGGTTAATGCGTGTTTCGGTGGACAAGAACAGGGGAACGGTGTCTGCCGGCCTGTTCGGGTTCCTCGGCAAGAGCGTCGCTGTCGCCCGCGACGGGCTTGGCTGCGCTTCGGTTCCGGACGGCGATGTCGGCAAGGCGCGGCGGACCGCGACCCAGGCGGAGCCGTCGGCAGCCACCATGGGCGACCTGTGGCCGGAAGGCGAGCGGGTCGAGGCATCGCAGGATCCGGTGATTGCCAAACTGCTGGACGATGCGGCGCTGAACGGCACCGGCATGCGGGCGGTGGTGGTGGTCAAGAATGGCCGCGTCGTCGCCGAGCGCTATGGCGATGGCTTTTCCGCCAGAACGCCGCTGCTCGGCTGGTCGATGACCAAGACGGTGAACGCCGCCATCGTCGGTACGTTGGTCAAGGACGGCAAGATGGCTTTCGACGACAAAAACCTGTTCGCGCCGTGGAAGGCGGACGGCCGCGCCGCCATCAGCCTTGCCGAGATGATGGCGATGTCGAGCGGGCTGGAGTTCAACGAGGATTATGGTGACGTCGCCGACGTCACGCGCATGCTCTATCTCGAGCCGGACATGGCGGGCTTTGCCGAATCCAAGCCGCTGGCTGCAGAGGTCGGCAAACAGTTTTCCTATTCGAGCGGCACGGCGGTGATGCTGTCGCGGCTCTGGCAGGACGCGGTCGGCGACAAGGCCAAGGCGCTGACATGGCCGCGCAACGCCCTGTTCGAGCCGCTTGGCATGCATAGCGCGGTGCTCGAGACCGACGAGCAGGGCACCTTCGTCGGCTCGTCCTATCTTTACGCGACCGCGCATGACTGGGCGCGCTTCGGCCAATTCCTGCTGCAGGGCGGGGTGTGGAACGGCAACCAGATCCTGCCAACCGGTTTCGTCGACTGGATGCGCGAGCCGGCATCCGCCTCGAAGGTCTATGGCAAGGGTCAGTTGTGGATCGAGGCCCCGGGCGATGAGGAAAACCCCGGCGCCGGCGTCGCGGCAGGCCTGCCCAAGGACACGTACTGGATGGAAGGCCATGACGGGCAGACAGTTGCCATCATTCCCTCGGAGCAGTTGGTGGTGGTGCGGCTGGGGCTGACGCCGGCCAAACTCGGCTACCGGCCGCAGACGATGGTGGGGGCGTTGATCAAGGCGCTGCATTAGCGCGGCGCAAACTCTTGCTATGCAGCTGTCGCCAATGGCTTGGCGCGGTCAACTCGCGCCCGCTCGTCGGGCGAGTTCATGACCTGCCAAAGATCGCTGCGGCGCTGGACGTTCAACCAGAAGTCCGGGCTGTTGCCGAACACCCGCGCCAGAATAAGCGCGGTCGCCGCCGTCACGTTGCGGCGGTCGTTGCACAATTCGTTCACATGCTTGCGCTGGACCCCCATCGCCTCGGCCAAAGCCGCCTGCGTCAGGCCAAGCGGCTGCATGAATTCTTCCGTGAGAATTTCGCCAACCGTTGCCGGCTTGCGTGCGGTCATCAACATGTTCTCACCTCATCTATAGCTGTAGTCGTCGAGATAGATGTCCGACGCCTCACCGCGGCCGCCGTCCCAGCGGAAGATCAGCCGCCATTGCTTGTTGACGCGTATTGAATGGAAGCCTTCGAGAATACCGCGCAGCTTCTCGAAATGATTGCTGGGCGGCACACGCAAATCCTGATCGATCATCGCGTCGTCAATCATCTGGAGCTTGCGGCACAAACGGCTTTCGAGATCGGACGGAATGTTGCGAGAATGGGTGTCTTCCACGAAGAGGCCCGCAGCCATTCATCCCTGAAGCCGATGATCACCACATGCTTCCATGCATGTGAGATGTACCGCTCTCGGGGTCATAAGGCAACGTTGATCCAACGGATCGTGGCTGCTTCGCCTTTATGTGCCTTTCCCACGGCAATATTCAGGAAGTGATCTTGATAACCGCCAGCCAGGCATAGCCGCGATAAAGCGTACGGAAACGGAAGCTTGCGCTGGTTCGCCGAGATTCCGATTCCAGCACTTCGCGCAACGATTCACGCGGCGCGACGTGGAATTTTTTCAGCCAGCCGCGCAGCAAGGTCCGGAACCAGCCGGGCAGGCCTTCCTGCTGGCCGAAATCGATGATGTGCAGCGAACCGTTCGGCGACAGGGCGGCAAGCGCTGCCGACACAGTTTTTTCCCAACCGGGGATCATCGACAGCGAATAGGACACGAAGACACGGTCGATGCGTTCGACACCGAAGAGTGCACGGGCATCGAAATCGGTGGCATCGCCCCTTGCCAGCACGACGCGGCCGGACAGGCCCTCGCGGTCGATCGCCTTTCCGGCCGTTTCCAGCATTTCGGCCGAGATATCGAGGCCGTAGAAGCGGGCATCGGGGTAGCGGCGGGCAGCCAGGATGATGTTGCGGCCGGTGCCGCAGCCGAGCTCCAGCACGGTACCACCGACAGGCACGTCGAGCCCGTCGATCAGCCGGTCGCGGCCGAGAAGGTAGTATTTGCGGGTCAGGTCGTAGATGTGGCGCTGCCAGCGGTAGACGCCGTCCATCAATTCGGCATGGTTGGCAGGCAGCTCGGTGGCGCTCATGCCGCGCGCTTCACGTAGAGGTGGAAGCCACCATAGATGGCCGAGCGGTCGCGGGCTGAAAATTCGCGCGAAGCCTGGTCCCGATAATCCCACTGGTCGAGCAGCGAGCTGGAGACACGGCCCGGCAACAGGCTGGGTTCGGCGGCGGTGCGGAAGATGACGCGGGCGCCGGCCGATGCGGTGCGAGTGATTTCCGCCCACAGCGCGTTGAGCTGATCATCGGTCATCCAGTCCTGCGCATCGAGCAGGATGAAGCGGTCGACGGAGCCTGCATCCTTGCCGGCGAGGAATTCGATCAGATTGGCATGGTGGATGGCGACGCGGTCGACATTGCCGCGGATGGCCTCGTAATTCTGTTTTTCGAGATAGGCGGGCAGGGCGGCCTCGCCGGGGTTCGGATAGCGCCGGGCGAAGGCCTGCCAGGCGAAGTAGTTGTTCTCCAGCGGAAAATCGCAAGCGAGCTTTTCCAGCCGGGCTTTCAGCACGCTGGCCATGGTGCCGTCGCCGGAGGTGATCAGCGAATCGTACTGCGCCGGCGGAATGCCGAGGCCGAACAGCGAAGCCTTGCGCGATGTCGCCCATTTCAAAAGCTTCTTGTCGAAGACCGGCGCCAACTCCTCATGGAAGAAGCGACGCTGCTCGCCGATGTTCCTGGCCTGCATGATGGCGGCTGGATTGGCGCCGAAGAACTTTGCCGTGCGATGGCCCATGGCGATGAACAGGCCGAGCAGGCCGGTCTGGTAAAAATTGCGGTCGAACACAGTGATGCGCCTGATACCGCGCCAGTTGCGGCGCTCCCAGTAGTGACGGCTGACAGGATCGAGATGCGGCGCGATGAAACGGTCATACGCTTTCGAATTGTGGCTGGTGTCGGCGGCGCCGAAGAAGCGGAACAGGTCGCCCTGCGATGGCAAATGGCGCACCGCCTCCAGCTTCATGCGGTTCAGCGCGATGTGCGCGGTGTTGAGGTCGACGGCGTCGACCCGTGCCGGCGAGCGGGTGAGATAGGCCAGGATGTTGCAGCCGCCCGAGGCGATGGTGACGACGCGGTGGCCCTGGCCAAGCTGCATCGCCTCCATGTCGACGTCGGGGTCTTCCCAGATCTGCGGATAGACGAGGCCGGAGAAGAGGAAGGCGAACAGCCGCTCCGAAATGCCGGCTTTCGACAGCGGGCGGTTCTGGTAGACGGCCTTTCCAACTTCCTTGCCGCGGCGAAAAACCAGATCTGCGGAAACGTCCGTCATGGCAAGATGATTCCCCGTTTGCTTTGGCGCAAGCGGGTAGCGCAGGGTCATGACAGCCCGGTGACAGCCTGTTGACGCCTTCTTACAGCTTGCCGAATCCCCCCGGCGTCGGCGTCGTCAGGATGACGGCGTCGCCGGCCTGAAGCAGGGTCTGGTCGCAGGCTTTTAGCACGTCGATCGCACCGTCCTTGCGGCGGACCTTGGTCGACCCGACCTCGCCATCGCCGCCACCGTCCAGCCCTTGCGGCGGCCGGTTGCGGTGCGAGGACAGGATCGCGCATTCCATCTTTTCGAGGAAGCGGATGGTGCGCCTGGTGCCGTCGCCGGCGCTCCATTTGCCTTTGCCGCCGGATCCTTCCCGAATGTGGAAATCCTCGAGCAGAACGGGAAAGCGCAGCTCCAGCACTTCCGGATCGGTGAGGCGCGAATTGGTCATGTGGGTGTGGACGCCGGAGGTGCCGGCAAAGCCGCGGCCGGAATTCATCTGGCCGGCCGGCGAGCCGGAGCAGATCGTCTCGTAATATTGGTAGGTCTTGTTGCCGAAGGTCAGGTTGTTCATCGTGCCTTGCGCGTTGGCCATGGCGCCCATGGCGCCGAACAGCGCGTTGGTGACGTGCTGTGAGGTCTCGACATTGCCGGCGACGACGGCGGCGGGGTAGGCGGGTTTCAGCATGCAGCCGTCGGGAATGATGATGTTGATGGGCCGCAGGCACCCGGCATTCATCGGGATCATGTCCTCGACCATGACGCGGAAGGCATAGAGCACGGCCGCTCGGGCGACGGGTTCCGGCGCGTTGAAATTGTTCTTCATGACCGGTGATGTGCCGGTGAAGTCAACGGTCGCCTCGCGCTTTTGCCGGTCGACCGTGATCTTCACCTTGATGATTTGGCCGGTGTCGGTCGGGTATTCGTACTGCGAACTGTCGGGCAGCCGCTCCAGCACGCGGCGCACGCTTTCGGCCGCATTGTCCTGGACATGGCCCATATAGGCCTCGACGACATCGAGGCCGAAATGCGCGACCATCTTGCGCAGTTCCGCGACGCCCTTTTCGTTGGCGGCGATCTGCGCCTTGAGGTCGGCGATGTTCTGGTGCGGATTGCGGGCTGGATAGCGGTGGTCGGTGAGCAGCGTTTCCAGCTCCTTCTCGCGGAATTTTCCGCGGTCGACGATGCGGAAATTGTCGAACAGCACGCCTTCCTCGTCGACCGTGGTGGCGAGCGGCGTCATCGAGCCGGGTGCCGTGCCGCCGATATCGGCATGATGGCCGCGCGAGGCGGCCCAGAACAGGATTTCCTCCCCACTCGAGGGGGAGGTGGCGGCGAAGCCGCCGGAGGGGATCGGATCGACCGGGTTCGACGCTCTTGCGGTGCCTTCTGAGAGGACCCCACCCGGCCGCTGCGCGGCCACCCTCCCCTCGAGGGGGAGGGAAAACACCGGCGTCACCACGGTGATGTCGGGCAGATGCGTGCCGCCATTGTAGGGCGCGTTGAGGGCAAAGACGTCGCCGGGGTGGATGTCGCCGGAATTCAGCCGGATGATGGTTTCGACCGAGCGGTCCATCGAGCCGAGATGTACCGGCATGTGCGGCGCATTGGCGACCAGTGCGCCGGTGCGATCGAAGACTGCACAGGAAAAATCCAGCCTTTCCTTGATGTTGACGGAATAGGCGGTGTTCTGCAGCGTCACGCCCATCTGCTCGGCGATCGACATGAACAGGTTGTTGAAGACCTCCAGCATGACCGGATCGGCCTCCGTGCCGAGCGCTGCCTGCCGGCGCTTCTTCTCGACACGGCGCAGGAGCACATGGTTCCTGGCGGTGATTTCGGCCAGCCAGCCCGGCTCGATGACGATCGTCTGGTTAGGCTCGATAATCAAGGCAGGTCCGGCAACCCTGTTTCCCGGTTTCAGCGCTTCGCGGCGGAAGATGGGTGAAGTGCGCCACTCTCCCTCGGTGAAGATTTCGCGGGTTTGCGAAGGGTTTACGGCAAGGTCTTCGGTTCGTGATTCAGTTTCGTCGCGCCCGGTACCGCCGGTGTCGGTGCCTTCGACGCCGACGGTCTCGACGATCATCGGCTTGTCGTCATAGACGAAACCGAACTGCGCCTTGTGGGCGACTTCAAAATCGCGCCTGGCCTGGAAAATCGAATCCGCCTCGAAATTCACCGGCAGTGTCGTGTCGGTGCCATCATAGCGAATGTGCAGCACCGGCTTCGTGGCGACGGTATCCTCGCCGATGCCTTGCGCCGCGAGTTCGGCCACAACGGCTTTTCTCAAAATGGCAATGAGGTTGCCGATCTCCGTTCTGGACTCTTCGGCAAGCGGTTTCAGCAGCGCTTGCTGGCGCGAGGCAAAGACCGAGGACAGGCCGATGCCATAGGCCGACAGCAGGCCAGAGAAGGGATGGATCAGCACCGCCTCCATGCCGAGCGCGTCGGCGACTAGGCAAGCGTGCTGGCCGCCGGCGCCACCGAAGCAGTTGAGGAGATACTCGGTGACGTCGTAGCCGCGCTGCACGGAGATTTTCTTGATGGCATTGGCCATGTTCTCCACGGCGATGGTGACGAACCCTTCGGCGACAGTCTCGGGCGACCGCCCATCGCCGATTTCGGCGGCGAGTGCCGCAAATTTTGCTCGCACCGTCTCGACGTCGAGCGGCTCGTCCTGGCCGGGTCCGAATATAGCCGGAAAGAAATCGGGCTGCAGCTTGCCAAGCATGACGTTGGCGTCGGTGACGGCGAGCGGGCCGCCGCGCCGGTAGGCTGCCGGGCCGGGATTGGCGCCAGCCGAATCCGGTCCGGCCCGGAAGCGACCGGCCTCGTAATGCAGGATCGAGCCGCCGCCGGCGGCGACGGTATGGATGCGCATCATCGGCGCGCGGATGCGCACGCCGGCGACCTCGGTGTCGAAGGCGCGTTCGTATTCGCCGTCATAGTGGGCGACATCGGTGGAGGTGCCGCCCATGTCGAAGCCGATGACCTTGTCGAAGCCGGCGAGCCTGGCTGTCTCGACCATGCCGACGACGCCGCCGGCCGGTCCTGACAGCAGCGCATCCTTGCCCTGGAACATGTCGGCGGCGGTGAGACCGCCCGACGACATCATGAACATCAGGCGGGGCGACTGGCCGATCTCCCCCACGAGGGGGGAGATCGGCGCCGCGCCCAACTCTCCCGCCACCCTTTGCACGTAGCGCGACAGGATTGGCGACAGATAGGCGTCGACCACCGCGGTGTCGCCGCGGCCGACCAGCTTGATCAGTGGCGAGACCTCATGGCTGACCGAGACTTGGGCGAAACCAAGTTTGCGGCAGACTTTTGCCACCGCCTTCTCGTGGTCGGGGTATTTCCAGGCGTGCATGAAGACGATGGCGACCGCATCGATGCCATCGGCCCTGGCCTGTTCGATCGCCGGCCTGCAGGCGGCGATGTCGAGCAATTGTTCGACGCGGCCATCGGCGCGCACGCGCTCGTTGATTTCGACGACGCGCTCGTAGAGCTGTTCGGGAAGGATGATCTCCTTGGCGAAGATGTCCGGACGCGCCTGGTAGGCGATCTTCAGCGCGTCGCGAAAGCCCTTGGTGATGAGCAAAAGCACGCGGTCGCCCTTGCGCTCCAGCAGCGCATTGGTGGCGACTGTGGTGCCCATCTTGATGTCGCCGATCAGGCCGCTTGGGATCGTGTCGCCGGCCGACAAGCCAAGAAGGTCCCGAATGCCCTGGATGGCAGCATCGTTATAGGCTTCGGGGTTTTCGGAGAGAAGCTTGCGCGGGTGCAGCCCGCCTTCCGGATCTCGGCCGATCACATCGGTGAATGTGCCGCCGCGGTCGATCCAGAAATCCCATTTTTCGGTCATGACAGCCCCTGGCGCTTTTACGTTCGATCGGTGGTTCGGCACATTCTGTTAGTTCGCCACGGCCTGAGCGGCAATCGCAAATGAACCAGACGATGTTACATGTCGAAACGCAACGTTACGAAACTCATGGCCGTCTGACGCATTTGTCCTTCGACCGCTCACGGCAACGTGAGCGTGTGTTGAAGGAGAGACAAATGAAAACGCTCATTCTCGCTTCCGTTTCCGCTCTGGCCTTGCTTGGCGTCGCCGCCTGCAGTGACAGCGGTACGGACAATACCACTACCCAGAGCACCAATCCGCCGGCTGCCGAGGAACCGATGAAGCCGGCTACTCCGGAAGCCACGCCGCCGGCCGCGACGCCTCCGGCAACGGATAATTCTACCACGAAGAGCATCACACCCGAGAAGCCTGCCGAGCCGGCTCCGGCAACACCAGCTCCTGCGCCCGCGCAGTAGTGAGCAAGCAGTACTTCGTGTGATGAATGAGAAAGGTCGGCTCGCGCTGGCCTTTCTCATATTGTCCGAGCGCCATGGCGTTGGAGTCCGATCGATTTGTCGCGCAAAGCCTGCGGCACTGTCCCGGCTTGATAGGAGCGGGCGGTGGCTCTAAGAAGCAGGCCATGTCCATTTGGGATCGCCTCGGCGAATTCATCACCCGCGTTTCATCCTCAGCCTCGTCGGGTGTCGCCGACGTGGTCGAGGCCGTGCGCACGGTTTTCGCCGGCGATGCGGATTTGCGCCGGCGTGTCGCCTTTTCGGTGGCGATGATCGCGCTGTCGGCCAAGATGGCCAAGGCCGATGGTATCGTCACCCAGGACGAGGTGCGCGCCTTCCAGGAAATATTCGAAGTGCCGCCGAAGGAGACGCGCAATGTGGCGCGTCTGTTCGATCTCGCCCAGCGCGACGTGGCCGGTTTCGAGACCTATGCCGAGCGGATGGCGCAGATGTGCGGTTCCGGGCATTCCAATTGTGTGATGCTGGAAGACATACTCGACGGTCTGTTCCACATCGCCAAGGCCGACGGGCTGGTGCACGAGCGCGAAGGCCATTTCCTGCACCGCATCGCCGAGATTTTCCGCATCGACGAAGCGCATTACGAGACCATCATGGCGCGACATGTCAACCTGGGCGCCGGGGATCCTTATGTCGTGCTTGGCATCGAGCGCGGCAAGCCGTTCGAAGAGGTCAGGAAGCGCTATCGCAAGCTGGTTTCCGACAATCATCCGGACCGGCTGATCGCGCGCGGCCTGCCTCAGGAATTCATCAAGATCGCGACCACCAGGGTGGCGGCGATCAACGTTGCCTACGAGATGATCGAGCGGGGCCTGCGCCACGCATGAGCGGCTTTCTGCCCGACGAGCCACGTGCCGAAGTCAGGGTATCGCCGAATTTCGGCCCGCGGCGCGAGACGCCCAGGCCTGACATGATCGTGCTGCACTACACCGGTATGGCGACCGGCGCCGGGGCCGAGGCCTGGCTTTGCGACCCGGCCAGCGAGGTCTCGTCACATTATCTCGTCCACGAGAATGGCCATATCGTGCAGATGGTCAGGGAAAGCGACCGCGCTTGGCATGCCGGCAAGAGTTCGTGGTTCGGACGGGCCGACATCAATTCCTGTTCGGTCGGCATCGAGATCGTCAATCCAGGGCATTCGCTGGGCTATCCCGGTTTTCCCCGGCGGCAGATCGATGCGGTGATCGCGCTGTGCCGTGGGATCGCCGGTCGGCATTCGATCGCCGCCGAGCGGGTACTCGCGCATTCCGATGTTGCGCCGGGGCGCAAGATCGATCCCGGCGAGAAGTTTCCGTGGCGGACGCTGTTCGAGGCCGGTGTTGGCCATCTCGTGGCGGCCGCGCCCGTCAGGCGAGGCGCAACTCTGACAACCGGCGATACCGGCGGCGATGTCGAAGCGCTGCAGTCGATGCTGGCCCTCTACGGCTATGGCGTTGAAATATCCGGCATTTTCGACCGGCAGACGGAGGCGGTGGTCGAGGCCTTCCAGCGTCATTTCCGGCCGCGCAAGGTGGACGGCGTTGCCGACGGCTCGACGCTGCGGACGCTGCAAAGGCTGCTTGCTTCCGTGAGGCGCTGACCCCCGGGAGAGCCTCTCTCAAGCAATTCTTTCCCATCCTTAAGTTACAAGCTGTCACTCAAAGTGACTTGCCTGGCCTTGTTTGACACCAATTCGGGCGTCAAACGGCTGACGTGTAGATGTCGGACCCCAAGCCCCCCGGGTTGTTCCGACGTTGGTTAGGCGTTGCTGCGCGAACATCTTCGCGCGGTTCAGACAGAACAGGATCACATGCAGAAATTTACCGTTTTAACGGCAGCTCTTGCTGCCGGTGTAATGACTTTTGCCTTCAGTGCGGCGCATGCAGCATCATTCAGCCCGCGGGCCGATCAAGGGTTTCCCGTGGTATCCGCGAAAAGCGGCAAGGCAGGCCACGACGCCAAGGCAACAAAGCGGGCTTCCGCCAAAGCGGAGACGAAGCGGGCTTCCGCGAAAATGGAAAAAGCAAGCTGGTCCAAGCCGAAGAAGTCCGCCAGAAAGCAGACGAAGCGTGGCCGAAAGACCATCGACATGACGAGAACAGCGTCGATCGGAGTCCAGAACGCGGCGGCATCGACGGCGGCGGTGGCCAGCAGTGGGCAGTATTCCGCTATCGTTGCCCGCTATGCGGCGATCGAAGGCGTGCCGGTGTCGCTCGCCACGGCGGTCATCCAGATCGAAAGCAACTACCGGCCCAACATCGTCGGCGGCGCAGGCGAGATCGGCCTGATGCAGATCAAGCCGGCCACGGCTCGGATGATGGGCTATAGCGGCTCCGCAAAGGGCCTGTTCGATCCCGACACCAACATCAAATACGGCATGAAATACCTTGCCATGGCGCGGAGCCTCGGCGGCGGCACGACCTGCGGCACGATTCTGAAATACAATGCCGGACACGCCGCAACGCGGATGAACCCGGTGTCGGCCGCCTATTGCGGCAAGGTCAAGGTGCAGATGGCTGCGCTTGGATCGCCCGCATAAGTCTGCTTTTTCGTTTGCGTTTTCGGGCGTGAACCCCTTTATACGCTCTGCCAGCTGGCTGGGCGGCCGCACCCGCAAACGCCGAAAGGCCGCGGGTGAGGAAAGTCCGGGCTCCATGGAAACACGGTGCCGGTTAATGGCCGGCGGGGGCGACCCCAGGGAAAGTGCCACAGAAAGCAAACCGCCACGATCCGGCTTGCCGGATTCGGGGCAAGGGTGAAAGGGTGGGGTAAGAGCCCACCGCGCGACTGGCAACAGGAGCGGCACGGCAAACCCCACCGGGAGCAAGACCGAATAGGGGCGGTGCGAGGGGAAACCCTCGAGGGCTGTTTCCGGCTCACCGTCCGGGTAGGTTGCGTGAGGCGCATGGCAACATGCGCCCAAGATGAATGGCCGCCACGTTCTCGCCCCGCAAGGGGCGGGGGCCATACAGAACCCGGCTTACAGGCCAGCTGGCAATTTCTCTCCCCCGATATCAAGAGAAGTCTCTTGAATTCAGCAGGTTGCGCCCTCGGGCGCGCCTGTTGATTCAAGCCTGCCCGGCCGTTCATCCGTGCGAGCGAGAGTCGGCCATTGCTTGAAACCGGTGCGATTAAATCGTACCGTGATCGGGAAATGGTATCGGGAGCCTCTCATGGGACAGGTCGACAAACGCAGCATCACGCTGTCGCCGGAACTGGCGCAGGCGGTGGATGATGTCGTCGCCGCCGGCGAATATGCCTCCGCCAGCGAAGTGATCCGCGATGCGCTGCGGCAATGGAAGGATCGGCGCGATCTCTTCGGCTATACGCTCGATGAGTTGCGCAAGCTGGTGCAGGAAGGGATAGACAGCGGGCCGGGACGATTTGCGTCGATGGATGAAATCAAGGCCGAGGCGCGGAGGCGCTTGCGATCTGACGACGCAGCATGAATTCGCTATTCATCGTCCGGAACGCGCGCGCAGAAGACGATTTGATCGCGATCTGGCTTCATGTTGCACGCGATAGCGAGGTCGCAGCGGATAGGTTGCTCGATCGCATCGAGGCACGGTGGCAGCAACTGGAGACCTATCCCTTCTCCGGCGCGCCGCGCGATGACATCGCGCCCGGCATCCGTCATCTGCTCGTTGGCGACTATCTCACCTTGTATCGTGTAGGTGACGACGCGATCGAGATCATTCGTGTACTGCACGGCCATCGCAACATAGAAGCCGACGATCTCGGCCCGTGATCGGTCCGGTCAGCCGCCGATCTTGTCCAGCGACGTCTCGATTGCCTTACAGAGCTCTTCCACCGGCTCGCAGCCGACCGAGAGGCGAACGAAGCCGGCGGCAACGGCATCGCCTCGCTTCAAGCGCCGCTCGGCGGAGGTGTGGACGCCGCCGAAGGATGTCGCGGCCTGCATCAAGGCGCAATTGTTGATGAAATCCTCGGCCTTGTCCTCCGAGGCGAGCTCGAAAGAGATCAGAAAGCCGAAGCGCTCCATCTGGGCACGGGCAAGGTTGTGCGACGGATCGCCTTCCAGTCCGGGATAACGCAGGCCGCTGATTGCCCGGTGGCCCTGCAGCCGCCGCGCGATGACTTCCGCCGAGGAACACATGCGATCGAAGCGCACATCCAGTGTCTCCAGGCCGCGATGCACCAGCCAGGCTTCGAATGGTCCGGGAATGCTGCCGGAAACTTCGCGCCAGCCGGTCACGGCGGCGATGATCTCGGCATTGCGGCTGGCGACATGGCCGAACAGCACATCTGAATGGCCGTTGGGTGCCTTGGTGTCGGCGGCAACGACGATATCGGCGCCATGGTCGAGCGGCCGTTGGCCGAAGGGTGTCATGGTCGTGTTGTCGACGACAAGGATCGCGCCGGCTTTGTGAACAGCATCGGCAACGGCGGCGATATCGCAGATATCCAGCCCCGGATTGGCAGGGGTTTCGACAAAGGCGAGGCGATAGCCATCGAAGCCGCCGTCGAGGAAGGTCGAGGTAGGCCTGACATCGTAGACGATGCCGAGCGGCTTGAGGAAGCGATCGGCCAGCGCTCTTGTCGTGTGGTAGCCGTCCGATGGCAGCAGGATACGGTCGCCAGTCTTGAGCACGGCAAAAAACGCCGCCGAGATTGCCGCCATTCCTGAAGGGAAGGCGACGCAAGGCGCGTCCTCCAGATGGGCCAGCATATGTTCGACCGCGTCCCAGGTCGGGTTGCTGAATCGCCCGTACTGGTTGAAACCGGTGGCGTCGCCGGGCGCATGAAAGATGGCGGCCATGGTCAGTGGCAGGGGAATGGAATCGCCCATGGCAAGCCCGCTGCGACGCAGGTGAGGAAGCGCTGCAGCGCGTGACTTTGCAGTTTCGGACATCGAATTTCCAACCCTGTTTGCGACCGGCGATATGTGGCGAGACGCTATGCCCGGCAGCGGCGCGCGGCAAGGCGCGTCCGGTTGGGCCAGGCGGCTCTAAACGGTTCGTTAGGCTTAATAGACCATAAAGACGAGACGTGTCGGCGAGGCTGCTCTCATTGGTCGCGGCGCGCGTGTTTGTGAAGCCTAATCCCGTTGACGCCCATAGTGCCCCATGATATCCCATCTAGACATCAAAGCCTTCGTTCCGTGTCAGGGTAAAGCGTACGCCAATCGGGCAGCCGCGGCGGCTGCGCGTTTGCCGGTTTTTGCCCGTGCGGATGAGGCTGATGCGGGGCAGGGAGCGCGCTGCGGCGGCGCGTGCGACAAGATGGAGAGGGGTGCGGCGGCGCAAGCGGCTGTAGCGTTTAATGGACCGGTTTCTGTCAAACACGGTGAGCAGGATCGATGCGAAGGGACGGGTGTCCGTTCCCGCGCATTTCCGTGCGGTCGTGCAGAAGCGCGGCTATTCGGAACTCTATGCGCTGCGCTGCCTGGATCTGCCGGCGATGGATGTCGGCGGGCTCGATCTGCTCGACCGCTACGAGGAGCGCATCGCGCTCGAGGATCCTTTCCTGCAGACGGCGGACGATATG
>NZ_RZOL01000610.1:0-2454 GCF_004022985.1 Mesorhizobium sp. M7A.F.Ca.ET.027.02.1.1
GGTCTGGATAACGTCGTCGATCAGCCGGCCGGTGGAGGCGCGCATCGAGCGGCCGAGCGCGGAGACGACGCCGGAGGTGACGGTCCATTCGAAACCGAGCGGGTTGCCGATTGCAATGGCGATCTGGCCGCGCCGCAGCCGTTTGGAATCGCCCAGCGGTGCGACGTCGGCAAAGCTGCCGTCGGCGCGCACCAGCGCGATGTCGGTGTCGGGATCGCGGCCAAGAACACGCCCTTCTCTCGAGGCGCCGTCCGGCATCGAAACGCGCACCGTCCTGGCATCACCGACGACATGGAAGTTGGTGACCACCAGCCCGTCCGGCGCAATGACGAAGCCGGAGCCATGGCCGCCCTGACCGCCAACGCGCTCGATGCGGCAGACGGCCGGACCGATGCGGTCGACCGCGTCGGCAACCGTCGTCGAATAGGCGTCGAGCAGCGTGTCATCGGTTTGGAATTTGGCGACGGCGACGGCCATGGGAGGGCTCCGTGTGTTCAGGCTTGATCGTGACTATATGTGCGGAGCGGCTGGAACCGCAGCGACCTGACCAGATGGCCAGTCAAACCGGCAACTAGCCGTCAGGCGAGTACCCGCGGACGCGCTGTCGAGCGATATCTGGGGCATGGATGAACCCAGGAGACCATTATGAGCGATTTCAATCTGAGCGCGTTTTCGCAAGCCGTCGCTGATCTCGCCGCCAACACCGCGCCGGCAACGGCTGGCTTCGCCACGCATCATCACCGCACGGCAAGCGCCTTCCACTGGCGTGACGGCTATTTCGTCACCGCTGAAGAGGCTGTCGAGGCCGGCGAGGAGATCGAACTGGTGTTGGCCTCGGGGGAAACGGTGAAGGCCGAGCTGGTTGGCCGCGACCCTTCGACCGGTGTTGCCCTGCTGAAGCCGGCGGAGGCCGTCAGCGCCGCGCCGCTGGCCAAGGCCGATGCGGTGCGGCCGGGCAACATCGCCATTGCCATCGGCAGCAGCGACGGTTCGGCTTTGGCTGTTTCGGGCTCGGTGGGCGAAGTCGGCCCGGCCTGGCGCTCGATGCGCGGCGGCACCATCGACCGGCGCATCAATCTTGCCGTCGGCGCCGGCGGCCGTTTCGAGGGCGGCCCGGTTCTCGACGCCAAGGGTGCGCTGATCGGCATGCTGTTGTTTGGACCGCGCCACCGGGCGCTGGTCATGCCTTACGAGACGATCGAGCGGGCGGTCGCGACCTTGCGCGAAAAGGGCCATGTCGCGCGCGGCTATCTCGGCGCCGGCCTGCATCCGGTACGCGACCGCCACGCGCACGGCGCGATGGTGATGAGTCTCGATGACGAGGGTCCCGCCAAGGCCGCCGGTCTCTCTCTTGGCGATATCATCGTGGCGTGGAACGGTGAGGCGGTGCACGGCCCGCGGGACCTGATCCGCAGGCTCGGACCCGACAGTGCCGGCGCTTCGGTGACGCTCGGTGTCGTGCGCGGCGGCGAACAGCGCGATGTCGTGCTGACAATCGGCGAAAAGCCGCTGAGCTGAGGGCATCCATGGACACGCTCACCAGCGACAGGATCATGCATGACGGTGCCGTCTCGCGGCGGCTGGTGGTGCTGATTGCGCTTGGCGATGCGTCACGCGCCGAGCGCCTGGCGGCCTCGCTGGCCGCGAGCGATGACCTGCTGCCGGTCGTGGCCGGCGGTGGAAGAGCCGACGTCGCCATCGTTGACGACAGCATCGCTGATGGCGTGCCGGCCCTCATTCCACGGGTGCTGCTGACCGGACGCGCTGGCGGCGAGCGGCCCGCCGGTGAGGTGCTGGCCGTGATGTCCGCTGGCGCGGAGGATTTGTTGATCGCCGCGGCGGCGCGGCTGGCCGCGGCCGGCTATCGCGTCTCGGGCGAGCGCGGAAGCGGACGCCATGAGGATTTCCGTGCCGGCGATGGCGAGCCGTTCGAGGAGGAGGCCTCCGACGAGCATGCCGCCCGCCCAACGCTGTCGCCGCGCGAGGCGGAAGTGTTGGCGCTGCTGGCCGAGGGCGCCCCAAACAAGGTGATCGCGCGGCGGCTGAACATTTCGGTGCACACCGCGAAGTTCCATGTCGCCGCAATCCTGATCAAGCTCGGCGCCGCCAACCGCACCGACGCGATTGCCATTGCGATGCGCCAAGGGCTGGTGCTGGTTTAGCCATAAACCCTACGCTGCGTAACGCGGTGTCCAGCGTGTCGGGTCTTGCGCTGCGGTCGCCTGCCGCGCAAAGGTTTGCGCCTGTTGTGTTGCAAGGGAGGCGCAAGGAAATGTCGCTCAAGGGAAAGACGCTGTTCATCTCCGGCGGGTCGCGCGGCATCGGGCTGGCGATCGCGCTGCGCGCGGCGCGCGACGGCGCCAATGTGACGATCGCGGCCAAGACCGCCGAACCGCATCCGAAGCTGCCGGGCACGATTTATAGCGCTGCCGAAGAGATCGAGCAGGCTGGCGG
>NZ_RZOL01000611.1:0-2441 GCF_004022985.1 Mesorhizobium sp. M7A.F.Ca.ET.027.02.1.1
CATATCTGCGGTCGATCGGTCGTTATGTCGAGATTGAGCCGCAGACAGGTATCCACTGATGGCGGCGACCGAAAGCCTGCGTCAGATTGCGGCAGGAACCGTCCCATCAGCTCCAATCACGTCTCCGAACACGGCCTCCAACCGCACGAAACGGTCGCGACCGCCGACAGTCGGACCTGATCACGCCTGTTCAAAAGCGACAGACGTCGCAAAAGACGCGCTCATCTCACGATTGGTTGTGGGGTTTGCAACCAACGACGGCGCACCGGTGTCTTGGCGGCACCACGGCGCTGGGCCACCTTACAAAATTATGAACATGGCGGCACAATCTCTCCCCGTAGCCCTGCAAAGGTGCGTGACCTCAGCCTCACGCCTGCCAGCGTGGCCGGCGGCGACCGAAGAAAGCCGCGATTCCCTCGGCGGCGTCGGTCGATTCCCACGCATCGGCTAGCATAGCGACCGTATCGCCGATGACCGCGTCATCGATTGCCGCCCCAAGTCGGCGCGCAAGCGCCTTGGCCGCGGCGACGGCCTGCGGTGAGGCCGAGCGATAGGGCCGGACCTCAGCCTCCACCGCCGCCTCTAGGTCGGCCGGCGACACGGCGTTGGAAAGCAGTCCGAGTTCGCGGGCTTCATTGGCGTTGAATATCCTGGCTGACATGAAGACCTGCCGCGCCCGGCCCTCCCCCATCCGAGCCAGGACATAGGGAGAGATCGTCGCGGGGATGAGGCCTAGCCTGACCTCGGTGAAGCCGAACTTCGCGGTGTCGACTGCGATCGCGACGTCGCAGACGCTCATTAGGCCGAGACCGCCGCCGAATGCTTGGCCGTTGATGCGGCCGATCAGCGGCTTGGGTAGTTCGTTGAGCGCGCGCAGAGCCAGGGCCAGCTTCCTGGCCTCGGCGATTCGCTCGTCACGCGCGGCGGAGGCCTGCGCCCGCATCCAGGCGAGATCGGCACCGGCACAGAAGCTGTCCCCCTCGCCCGTCAGCACCACCGCTCGCACGTTGTCGTCATTGGCGAGCAGTTCGGCGGCGGCCGTAAGTTCGGCGATCATCTGTCCCGACATGGCGTTGTGCTTGTCCGGGCGGGCGAGAGTCAACGTAGAGACGCCGATCTCGTCAGTCGTGACACGGATAGTCTCGAAGCTCATGGCCGCCCCGCTCTCAGGCTGTCCGCGAAGCGGGCCGCCGCCCCTAGTCGCTCGATATGGAGACCAGTCTCATAGCCCTTGTCGGTTAGCATTGCGGCGACGGCGAGGGTGTCGACATTGCCCTTCGCGCCAGGGGCGAAAGGGCAGCCGCCAAGGCCACCGACCGCCGCGTCGAAGGTGCGCAAGCCCTTCTCCAGACTTACAAGGATGTTATCGAGGGCCCGGCCCCCCGTGTCGTGGTAATGTCCGGCAAGCCTCTCGGCCGGCACCTCTTCCAACACGGCATCGAGCATGGCAGCGATGGTGGCAGGGGTCCCTTGCCCGATTGTGTCGCCAAGCGAAATCTCATAGCAGCCCATCGCAAGGAGTTGGGTCGCAACTCTCATGGCGGCAGCCGGGGATACCGGCCCTTCGTAAGGACAGTCGGTAACGCAGGAGACATAGCCCCGCACCGGAGTGCCAGCGGCGGAAGCCGCAGCGAGTACGGGGCGGAACCGCTCGAGGCTCTCGGCAATCGAGCAGTTAATGTTCTTATGGCTGAAGGTTTCGGAGGCCGACGCAAACACGGCGATCTCGTCAGCGTTGGCCGCCCGCGCCGCCTCGTAGCCCTTCAAGTTGGGGACCAGCACCGCGTAGACGACGCCGGGCGCACGGCGAATACTGGCCATAACCCCCGCAGCGTCAGCCATCTGAGGCACCCACCTCGGCGACACGAAGGAGGTTGCCTCGATCTTCTGCAAGCCGCAGTCCGACAGCATGTCAATAAGTCGGATCTTTTCAGCAGCCGGCACGAGGCGCCCCTCGTTTTGGAGCCCGTCGCGCGATGCCATTTCAAAAATGCGGACGAATTCGCCCATCGGCAAAGCCTTCGGCCGGGACTAAGTGATTGGATGATTGGCAACCAAAGGATCGCCTGCGTGCATGGCGGCTATTATTTTCCGACCAACCTCACATCGACCGGATAGATACCGCTTTCGTTAGCGATAATCGGGTTGATGTCGAGCTCCGCAAGATTTTCCATTCTCAAGACCGCCATAGATAAGGACGAGATGAAGTTGGCGAGAGATAGCTTGTCGACTCTCGGAAACTGCCTGAAACCGTCGAGGATCTTCGCAACACGCGTCTCCTCGATCATGTTCAAGGCTTCCTCGGGAGAAACCGGTGCCGCGCGGAAAGTCACGTCTTTGGCCGCCTCAACCAGCACGCCGCCTGAGCCGAACAAGACCACCGGACCGAAAATAGGATCGTTGGTAGCGCCCACGAACAATTCCACACCCCGATCCACCAT
>NZ_RZOL01000612.1:0-2434 GCF_004022985.1 Mesorhizobium sp. M7A.F.Ca.ET.027.02.1.1
CATCTCCTCCGGGGGCTATGGGCACCGCGCAAGGAAGTCTCTTGCGCTGGGGTACGTTCCTGTCGAGTTCGCCGGTGACGGCACTGTGCTGGATGTCGAAATCGACGGGCAAATGTTTTCAGCCGTGGTAACCATCGACCCTCTCTACGATCCGAACGGCGATTTGATGCGATCTTAGTTGGTTCCGTCGCTTCCAGCTGAGGTCGCAAAGGCAGGTTGAGCGTCACGCGGCGCTCATGCGGCGAGGATTTCGAACTGCTTGGCAATGGAGGGCGTCGCATCGTGGGCAAAGCTCGGCTGTCGTTTGCGCATGCCATCCATGGGCCTATCCATAGCCGCTCTTTCATCAACGGCAACCGCACCGTCGACTTCCCGGCAAGCCCCGGCAGCTTTGCGTCAGAACGGATGGGGTAGCCTTTTCTGGTCCAGATCATCGACAGTAGGCAGGTAGCGGCGACTGTCATTGAAGCGGCTAAGAATGCGGTGCGGTGCCTTGAGGCGCTCCGCTTTGGTTCAATTGTTTTTGGAGGAACGGCATGAAGGTCTTGGTGCTCGGAGCCGGCGTGGTTGGCACGGCGGCCGCTTACTATCTGGCTAAAGACGGCCATGAGGTGACGGTGATCGAGCGCCATGAAGCGGCAGCGAGCGGCACCAGCCAGTCCAACGCCGGCCTGGTCTCGCCGGGCGACGCCACCGCCTGGGCCTCGCCGGCGGCGCTGAAGACCTTTCTGCGCGCGCTCTGGAACCATGACCTCGGCATCAAGGTCCGGCTGCGCCTCGATCCGTATTTCTATGCCTGGAGCCTGCGCTTCCTGCGTGAATGCACCTTAGCGCGCCTGCGCGCCAACACCGACGTCAAGCTGAGGCTCGCGCTCTATTCGCGCGACTGCATCAATGCGCTCTCGGACGTGACCGGCATCCACTATGACGAGCGCAAGAAGGGGATCCTCTACTTCTTCCGCTCGCAGAAAAGCTTCGACACCGGCACCGACAATTACCGCTATCTCGGCGAGCACGGCCTGCCGATCGAGATCGTCGGCCGCGACCGCCTAGTCGAACTGGAGCCGGGCCTTGCCGGCGTGAAGGACAAGATCGCCGGCGGCATCTATTCGCCGATCGACCAGACCGGCGATTCCAAGCAATTCGTCGACAAGCTTGCCGCCTATGCGGCCGAGAAGCTCGGCGTCAGGTTCCTGTTCGGCACGACAATCGAGGGCCTCGACATCGAGGGCGACCGGGTGCGAGCCGTGATGACCTCAGCCGGACCGGTTGCGGGCGACGCCGTCGTCATCTCGATGGGACCAGAAAGCGGCCTGTTCGGCCGCCGCTACGGCATCGACCTGCCGGTCTACCCGGTGAAGGGCTACACCGTGACCGTTCCGCTCGAGGACGAGAGCAAGGGCCCGAACATGGGGGGCGCCGACGAGGACCGGCTGATCGGCTATTCCAGGCTGGGCAACCGCCTGCGTATGTCCTCGACGGCGGAATTCACCGGCTTCGACCGCAGCTTCAAGCCGCGCGATTTCAGAACCATTCTGGAAACCGGCAAGGATCTGTTCCCGGGCGCCTTCGACGAGAAGAAGGCTTTGTTGTGGGCAGGCCTGAGGCCGATGATGCCGAGTTCCGTGCCCATCTTCGGTCAGGCGAAATACCGCAACCTCTATCTCGACACCGGCCACGGCCATCTCGGCTGGACCATGGCCTGCGGCTCGGCCGACCTGGTCGCCGGTCGCAAGCCGGAGATCGACCCGCAAGGGCTGGTCTACAGGAGCTGAGGAAGTGGTCTAAGAGACCCCTCTGATTGGGGTCGTTGAGGTCAAGATGCTCCCTGCACTTTTTCTGGACCGTTCCATGGGTCACTCGCTTCTCTTGCAGTCGGCGAGACCGGTAATTTCTCTGGGGTCGAATACCGGTTGTTAGGCGACCGGTCCATGACCGTCGCTTTTGTTCAAAGAGGCGATGGTGGCGGTTGAGTGGACGATCACGATCGAGGGGAAGAACGAATTCGGCAACGTCTGTCGTGGGCAAGTCCGGATTGGCAAGAGCTGGGAGCGCTTGTTCGACGGTGAGATCGGCTTCTCGATCGAAGAAGGCAAGAAGGTCATGGCGACGCTGCAGAGCGCGGTCGTGAACCACGAGGCAGCGACTGACCAGGCGATGCCTGAACTAATGGAATTGACGGCGCGGCTGGGAAGCATGATGCCGTACCGGCAGGCGGCGAACGTGCTGGCCGAGTTCCTGCCATTGAACCGACCGAGAGCATGCGACCGTGCGCAAACGCACCATCAGGATCTGCGAGCGGCTCGACGACCACATCGCGCAGGAAACAGGGCGCGAGAGGTCTCAAATCGATGGCCGAGGCCAGCTCGAAATGCAGCTTCCCGGGATCGATGCAAGGGTTCGTCGTCAGCATCGATACGGCTCATGTCCGCAG
>NZ_RZOL01000613.1:0-2402 GCF_004022985.1 Mesorhizobium sp. M7A.F.Ca.ET.027.02.1.1
CTTGGAAAACGGAAAACCAAATAAAATCAGAAGTCTGGTGCTGTTTTCTAAAAATGAAAAAATATTCTGAAAAAATTGAAAAATATCCGGCGTGCTGACATCCTTGGCCAATCCAACAATGACAAACCCCGTGGAGGGCTGGAAATGGCCAGGATGCGCGCTGTCGATGCCGCGGTTCTCGTTCTCGAAAAGGAAGGCATTTCCTGCGCTTTCGGCGTGCCGGGCGCGGCGATCAATCCATTCTATTCGGCGCTGAAGGCCAAGGGAACGGTCCGCCACGTGCTAGCCCGTCACGTCGAGGGCGCCTCGCACATGGCGGAAGGTTTTACCCGCGCCAAGGCAGGCAATATCGGCCTGTGCATCGGCACTTCGGGTCCGGCCGGCACCGACATGATCACCGGGCTCTATTCGGCCGCCGCGGATTCCATCCCGATCCTGTGCATCACCGGGCAGGCGCCACGGGCGCGGCTGAACAAGGAGGATTTCCAGGCCGTCGACATATCAGCCATTGCGGCACCCGTCGCCAAATGGGCGGTCACCGTCATGGAGCCCTATCTCGTCCCCATGGCGCTGCAGAAGGCATTTCATCTGATGCGCTCGTCACGTCCCGGCCCGGTGCTGATCGACCTGCCGGTCGACGTGCAACTCGCCGAAATCGAATTCGACATCGATGCCTATGAACCGCTGACGCCGTTCAAGCCGGCCATGACGCGCGCCCAGGCCGAAAAGGCGTTGACGATGCTCAATTCGGCCGAAAAGCCGCTGATCGTCGCCGGCGGCGGCATCATCAACGCCGATGCGTCCGATCTGCTGATCGAATTCGCCGAGATTTCAGGCGTGCCGGTCATCCCGACCTTGATGGGCTGGGGCGCCATCCCCGACGACCACCGGCTGATGGCCGGCATGTGCGGGCTGCAGACCTCGCACCGCTATGGCAATGCGACGATGCTGGAAGCCGACTTCGTCTTCGGCATCGGCAACCGCTGGGCCAACCGCCACACCGGCTCCGTCGATGTCTACACCAAGGGCAAAAAGTTCATTCATGTCGACATCGAGCCGACGCAGATCGGCCGTGTCTTCGCGCCGGATCTCGGCGTCGTTTCGGATGCCGGTGCCGCACTGAAGATGCTGCTCGACGTCGCCACCGAATGGAAGACGGCAGGCAGACTGCGCGACTGGTCCGGCTGGGCGAAGGAATGCCAGGCCCGCAAGAAGACGATGAAGCGCAAGACGCATTTCGACCAGGTGCCGCTGAAGCCGCAGCGTGTCTATGAGGAGATGAACAAGGCGTTCGGTCGCGACGTCACCTATGTCACCACGATCGGCTTGTCGCAGATCGCCGGTGCGCAGTTCCTGCATGTCTACAAGCCGCGCAACTGGATCAATTGCGGCCAGGCCGGCCCGCTTGGCTGGACCTTGCCGGCTGCCCTTGGCGTTCGCGCCGCCGATCCCGACCGGACCATCGTGGCGCTGTCGGGCGACTATGATTTCCAGTTCATGATCGAGGAACTGGCGGTCGGCGCACAGCACAAATTGCCCTATCTGCATGTTGTCGTGAACAACGCCTATCTCGGCCTGATCCGCCAGGCGCAGCGTGGGTTTTCGATGGACTTCGAGGTCGACCTTGCCTTCGAGAACATCAACCGGTCAGGCGATCCCGAGGCCGGCTACGGCGTCGATCACGTTGCCGTCGCCGAGGCCATGGGCTGCAAGGCGGTCAGGGTGCGCAAGCCGGAAGAATTCGCCGGAGCTTTCAAGGAGGCGCAGCGGCTGATGAAAGAGCACCGGGTTCCGGTCGTGCTCGAATTCATCCTCGAACGCGTCACCAACATCTCGATGGGCATCGAGATCGACAAGATCACCGAATTCGAGGACCTTGCCGAGAGCCATGAGGATGCGCCGACGGCGATCGTCATGCTGGACTAAGGCTTGGCGGAGAAAAGGAGAAAAAGAATGCCGCGTTTTTCAGCCAATCTTTCGATGCTCTTTGGTGAGCATGAGTTCCTCGACCGTTTCGATCCCGCCGCCCGCGCCGGCTTCAAGGGCGTCGAATATATCGGCCCCTATGACCATGCGCCCGATGTCGTCGCCGCCCGGTTGAAGAAGAACGGTCTGACCCAGGTGCTGTTCAACCTGCCGGCGGGCGACTGGGGCAAGGGCGAACGCGGCATTGCCGTGCTGCCGGACCGCGTGCCGGAATTCCGCCAGGGCATCACCAAGGCGATCACCTACGCGCAGGCGCTCGGCTGCCAGCAGGTCAATTGCCTGGCCGGCATCGCGCCGGCCGCCGCCGACCGCAAGCTGCTGGAGGATGTCTTTGCCGAAAACCTCGCCTTCGCGGCGGAAAAGCTGGAGCAGGCCGGCATCAGGCTGCTGATCGAGCCGATCAACACGCGCGATAT
>NZ_RZOL01000614.1:0-2399 GCF_004022985.1 Mesorhizobium sp. M7A.F.Ca.ET.027.02.1.1
ACTCCGACCAGACCGCTGGCATCAGCATCGTGCGTCGTGCGCTGCAGGCTCCGGCCCGCCAGATCGCGGCCAACGCCGGTGCGGAAGCATCGATCGTTGCCGGCAAGATCCTCGAGAACAAGGGCGCGACCTTCGGCTACAACGCCCAGACCGGCGAGTATGGCGACATGATCGCCATGGGTATCGTCGATCCGGTCAAGGTCGTGCGCACGGCGCTCCAGGACGCGGCCTCGGTCGCCGGCCTGCTGGTCACCACCGAAGCCATGATCGCGGAGGCTCCGAAGAAGGAGTCGGCTGGCGGCGGCATGCCTGCCGGCATGCCCGGCGGCGGCATGGGTGGTATGGGCGGTATGGGTGGCATGGATTTCTAAAGGTCCACGCATTTCGACAATTTGGAAAGGGCGGCAAGCAATGCCGCCCCTTCTTCGTGCCCATTCCGCCAGTTGTCAGTGACTCGCAAGCCGGGGTATGTGCCCGCCAAGGTTGGTGCTTATGCTCGAACGGATTCTGCCTTTTTTCGTGGGGCTGGCTTTACTGTTGGGTAGCGGCTGCGCGCGCAGCGATGATGGTACCGTGATTATTCCGAGACCGCTTGATGCCAGGCGATTCTTTGACAAAGAGCCGCCCCACCTGCAGCAGCCACACATCGAAACCAGCGTGTTTCCGGTTGCGCCACAGGACCCGGAAGGGCTCGAACCGCGCCGTGCGGCAAGTCACAAGACATCAACCAGACGCGCATCGCGGATCGCAAGTCCTCCGCTTTCCTCTTATGAGCCGCACAAGGTGCTTGTCTGCAAGAACGTCAGCGAGCCTGGCAAGCGGTACCGTATGGTTTGCGAATAGGGCACTTGGTTTGGCCAGCATTCTAGCCTCAGAGCGTCGCGGTGCCTTTCCGGATCAGATGGCAGAGCGACGTCTCCCTTCTTTCCCCATGATCCAGTCATTCTATCATTCCTAGCTTCACGAAACGGAACGAGTTTTGCCGGCGGCTTCCCGCGAAGCGCTTGGATATCGATCAGAACAGTCTCTGAAAGAAAAGGCCGCGCTCTGCCGCGATCGCAACCGCATGGGCCAAGCTTTTGGCACCCAGCTTGGCCCTTGCCAGATCAAGATGAAATCGGACCGTGCGAGGAGATAGCGACAGTATCTCTGCGGTCCGTTTGACCTTCTCTCCCCTCGCGTACCATTTCAGGCATTCGATCTCTCTATCGGAGCAGACCGTCTGATGGCGTGGCCTTCCTTGGATTCGACCGATAGCATTGTGCAATTCGCCGACGAGATGCTGGAAGTCGCGAACCTCGGATTTGAGAAACGCCTGCCACGCCGCTGCGTTCTCGTTGCTCGTCACGCTCAGAATGCCGCGGTCGCCGTCGACACCCCTAACCGGGAACGTGACGCCATGCTTCCCAACACCATGCTCCCTCGCTTCACCAAAGAACGTGCGCACGGCCTTGTCCGATAGGTCGATCTCTTTCCAATCAACCAATGTCACAGCACGCAGCCCATAGCGAAGCACGGGATCGATATCGAAAAAATCCTTCTCAATGTAGCGTTTCACCCAGTCAGGCGAATAGGTGGTCACATAGAACGGCTTGCCCGGTTCCTCGTAAACCGGCCTGACGGTAAGATAGGCCGCCGTCTCAAGGCCGTAACTTTCGACAATTGTGTTCAGAAGGTCCGCTGCGTCCGCAGGAGAGGCAACTGCTCGAATACCCTCCGTCATGTCGTGAAAATTTGAGTCAAATTGCGCCATATCCAGCTTACCTCCTCGCTATCGACGTACCTCTCCAAGCCATTCGCGCGGCTATCTAACCAGGTTGCTCCTCGCTGGATCCCAGCGTCTCGCAACCTGTCAAAAGTGACAGACGAAACCGCCAGTATACTTAGGTTGCAACCCACTTTATTCCAGATTGCATGGTCACAACCCGGCGTGGAGGAAAACGCCTTGGATACGATCGTCCTTTCGTCAAACAATGTGGGTCGGCAGACTAACCCTACGCGTACCCCGCGCCGTGCATCACATCGGAGTTCCGGAACGACGGACCACGAGGTTTGCCGTTTTTGTTTGGAGCTGGAACAATTAGACGCTGATAGGGATGCTCTTTTCGCTTTGTCCCCTCCACCTGTGCCGGGCAACCCTGCGCAGAGCAAGCAGTTCTTCACAAAGCTGAATGCAATTACGGCTCGTTATTTAGCGCTCGAACAGCGGCTTCGAGAGGGTCGCAGCGACATCAGGCAGGCTGACCCCGAAGCCGCTGAGTTCGTCCAGTCGGATGGCGCTGCGACCACTGCGGCATAGCGCGCATTCAGAGTATCGATTGCCTGATGGTCCAGCCTTGCCGAAATCCAGAAAATCAGACCGCCCCGCGTCAACTCGACACCGAGGCCCTACCTGGCCC
>NZ_RZOL01000615.1:0-2388 GCF_004022985.1 Mesorhizobium sp. M7A.F.Ca.ET.027.02.1.1
ACAGGAAACTGGTTCGCCGCAGCGCCGCGCCAACCCAACCGCTTGGCGCTGCCGCGAACCCATCATAAGGGGGAAAACTGTTACCTATCTATCCGGTTCAAACTGTTACCCATCTATCGGCTGGACACTGGCCGCAACCTCGGCTCCCTTTCCGAAACCTTGGAGATTGGCGAAATCCTTTGCAACAGCGTCCTTCTCCCCGTCACTATACGGGGAGAAGATGCCGGCAGGCAGATGAGGGGCGGCGCCGACATCAGCCAGTGTCAGCGGCCTGGTTTGCCGACTCCTATCAGCTGCCTGATGATCGCATTGACCGCCGCGCGCGCGGCGTCCAGCCCCTGGCCGGTGTCGACGATGAAATCGGCCTGACGCCGCTTTTCCGCATCCGGCACCTGCTTGGCCAGGATCGACGCCAGCTTTTCCTCCGTCATGCCAGGCCGCGCCAGCACGCGGGCGCGCTGGGTCTCGGCCGGCGCAGTGACGACAACGACCTTGTCGACGCGGTTGCGACCGCCGGTTTCGAACAGCAGGGGAATGTCGAGGACGGCGATCGGCGCGCCTGATCTACGATGCCTGGCCAGAAAGGCATCGGCGTCGGCGCGCACCAGCGGATGGATGATCGCCTCGAGGCGCTTCAGCGCGGCGGCGTCACCGAGCACACGCGCGCCAAGCTTTGCCCGGTCGACCACCCCGGCAGATGTGGTGCCGGGAAAGGCGGCCTCGACCAACGGGGCTGCCTTGCCGGCATAGAGGCGATGCACCGTCTCGTCGGAATCATGGACCGGCACGCCGGCGTCAGCGAACATCCTGGCCGTTGTCGACTTGCCCATGCCGATGGAGCCGGTGAGGCCGAGCACGATCATGGCTTCGGCACCAGATCGGCGACGATTAGCGCCCGGAGTTCGGCCGTCACCCGCGGCCTGACGCCGAACCAGCGCTCGAAGCCGGGCACGGCCTGATGCAGCAGCATGCCAAGGCCGTCGACCGCCTTCAGATTTCGCCCACGGGCGGCCGCGAGCAGCGGCGTCTCCAGCGGCACATAGACGATGTCAGTGACGATGGCATGGTCGGGCAGCCGGGCGGGATCGGCCGACAGGCCTTCATTGCCATGCATGCCGAGCGCGGTGGTGTTGACCAGCAGGCCGGCATCGCCGAGCAGTTCATCGGTCGCCGCCATGCCATGCGCCGACACGCCGGCGCCGAAACGATCGCGCAATTCCTGCGCCCGGGCCACAGTGCGGTTGACGATGCGGATGTCGGCAACGCCGCGCTGCTTCAGCGCATGGATGACGGCGCGCGACGCGCCGCCGGCGCCGAGCACCACCGCCGGACCCTTGCTTGCCCAGCCCGGTGCATGATCGTCGAGGTTGGCGGCAAAGCCGTGACCGTCGGTGTTGCCGGCCCACAGGACGCCGCCCTCGAACCACAGCGTGTTGACGGCGCCGATTTCCTGCGCCGCCTCGTCGCGGCGTTCGGCCAATGCGAAGGCCGCTTCCTTGTGCGGGATGGTGATGTTGCCGCCGCGGTAATTGTTTGCCTGCAACGTGTTCACGAACTCGGCAAAATCCTGCGGCGCGACATCGATGGCCTGGTAGCTTCCGTCGATGCCATGTTTGGCCAGCCAGTGGCCATGGATCTTCGGCGAGCGCGAATGCTTGACCGGATGGCCGGTGACGAAAGCCTTCTTTGACGCCTCAGCCATCGATCGCTCCCAGCGTGCGCAGTTCGGCAAGCAGCGGCAACAGCGGCAAGCCGACAATCGTGAAATGGTCGCCTTCGATTTTCTCGAACAATTGAATGCCTTCGCCTTCGATCTGATAGGCGCCGACGCTGGACAGCGCCTTGGCGCCGACGCGGGCGAGATGGCGGCCGATGAAGGCCGGGTCGAGCTTGCGCATGGTCATCGAGGCGATGCCGACATGGCGCCACAAAACCTCGCCGTCGCGGACCAGCACCGCGGCGCTGTTGAGCTGATGGGTCCTGCCCGACAGCGCCAGCAGATGACGGCGTGCGCCTTCCCTATCGGCCGGCTTGTGGAACACCTCGTCGCCGAGCGACAGCGTCTGGTCGCAGCCCAGCACCAGGGCACCCGGCCTGCGCTCGCTGACTTCGGTTGCCTTGGCCTCGGCCAGCACCAGGGCGACGTCCTCGGGTGAGACACCGCTGTCCTGCAAAGGCGCCTCGAGCGCACGCTCGTCGACATCGGCCGGCACCGCCTCGACGTCGACGCCGGCATTGACCAGCATCGCCTTTCGGAACGGACTGCCGGAAGCGAGGATGAGTTTTTCGGTCATTTTGCACTCGGGCGCAGACACAGGCGCGGTTGGAGTATGATCAGCTCTAGTCCTGTAAGGTTGGCGCTGCCCCTCATTGTCCTGCCGGACATTT
>NZ_RZOL01000616.1:0-2387 GCF_004022985.1 Mesorhizobium sp. M7A.F.Ca.ET.027.02.1.1
AAACAAGACCTAAAGCGCGGCGCGTGAATCTGTTTCGACGCGACGCGCTTTAAGGTTCGAGCACCGGCCGCAGGAAGCTGCGCTCGTAGCTGAGAATGCTGCGATTGCGTTTTTCCATTTCAAACACTTCCTGGCATTCCGGGTCGGCAGCCATACGCTTGCGATAGACCTCGTAGTCGGCGAGGCTCGGGAAGCTGAACATGGCAAAAGCGATATTGCTCGCCCCCTCGCTCGGAAGGAAATAGCCGTGATGGTTTCCGCCGAGGCGGTTGACCAGAGCTATCCAGCGACGGCCATAATCTTCGAACTCGGCAAGCTTGTAGGGGTCGATGACATATTTCAGGTAGCAAGTGATCATGAGAGCTCCTGTGGCACGGGGGCGGGGCATTTTGGCTTGTCAACTGGAGGAAGATCAGTTGCGTCCGTCGAGATGGCGCACCTTGCGCAGTTGCGGGAACAGCACCATCCACAGGCCCGCTACGGCGATGGCGCCGATGCCGCCGATCACCACGGCCGGCACCGTGCCGATCAGCGCGGCCATCGTGCCGGCGCGGAATTCGCCGACCTCGTTGGAGGCACCGACAAAGACCTGGTTGACGGCGTTGACGCGGCCGCGCACCTCGTCGGGCGTCCACAGCTGAATTAGCGTTTCCCTGATGTAGACGCTGAACATATCGGTGGCGCCAAGGAAGACCAGCGCCACGATCGACAGCCAGGTGATGGTGGAAAGGCCGAACAGCAGGGTGAAGGCGCCGAACGAGGCGGCGGCGACCAGCATGATCATGCCCGCGTGGTTGCGAAGCGGATGCCCGGCCAGCCAGATGGCGACGCAAATGGCGCCGATGCTGGGCGCCGAGCGCAGCAGGCCGAGGCCCCAGGGGCCGAGCTGGAGGATGTCGCGTGCATAGACCGGCAGCAGCGCCGAGGCGCCGGACAGGAGCACGGCGAACAGATCGAGCGAGATGGCGCCGAGCACGATCTTCTCGCTCCAGATGTAGCTGAACCCGCCGAGCAGGTGCTGCATCGTCGGCTTTTCCGACTCGGTCCGCTGCGACGGCTTCGGAATGGTGAAGATCAGCAGCCCGGACACGAGCATCAGGACGGCGGCGGTTCCGTAGGCCGCTTCCGGCGACACGCCGTAGAGCAGGCCGCCGGCGACCGGGCCGACGATGGTCGCCGTCTGCCAGGCCGATGAATTCCAGGCGATGGCGTTGGCGAAATCCTGAGGCGGCACCAGATTGGCGAACAGCGAGGCGGAGGCCGGACCGAAAAAGGCGCGGGCGACGCCGAACATGGCAAGCACGCAGAAGATCGGCAGCGGCCCGCTGATGCCGCGCAGCGTCAGGAACAGCAGCGCCAGCGCGCACATCGCCTCCACCACGACCGCCAGCGCCATGATCAGGCGGCGGCCGAAGCGATCAGCGACGACGCCGGTGACCAGCACCAGAAGCAGCGACGGCAGGAACTGGACGATGCCGACAAGGCCGAGATCGAGCGGGTCGCGGGTCAAATCGTACATCTGCCAGCCGACCGCGACGGACACGATCATGGTGGCGAATGTGGTGAGGAAACGCGCCGCCCAATAGCTCAGGAAGGAGCGGTGGCGGAACGCGGCATAGCGCTGGTCCGGCGATATCTGTTCTGCTGTCATGATTTAAGAGGCCCCGTTCGAATGGCATCAGCTGGCGGGGCACTTCCACGATGGGCGCTGGTCCGGCTGGCGGAACTTTTAGCTCAGTTCGCAGCGGATATGCGTCAAAATCAGTGCTGGATCAAGGAATTTTCAGCCTAAAGCGCGTCGCGACTTTTGAGCGAGATGCATTAGCGCTACTGCGTCATGAGTTTCTGGCCGAACGGAGCAATCGTTGACGTTGGCGCTGCCCCTCACTGTCCTGCCGGACATCCTATAGTGACGGGGAGAGAGGGGCGGGCGGCGACGCCGGCATTTCTCCCGCAACGGTGGAGATTGGCGAAATCGCCGATGACAGCACCCCTCCCCCCTTACTATACGGGGAGAGGATGCCGGCAGGCAGGTGAGGGGCGGCGCAGACGCTGGCCACTATGAACGGTCGCTGTGACGCAGTAGCATCAACCGGTCGCTGGCACGGGAAACTTACTGCCGCAGCGCGACGGAAATGGCGTCGAGGCCGCCACGCAATTCGGCTTCCGTCGGCCAGCCAAAGCCGACGCGGAAGAAGCGTTTTTCCATCTCGAACCAGTGGCCGGGTCCGACATAGGTGCCGTGGTTTTCCAGCAGGTTCACATAGAACCGGTCGAGGTCGAAGCCGGGTTCGACATTGAGGCGCGGGAAGCCGACGACGCCACCTTCGGGCCGCACCCAGTCGACCAGCGGTTCGCGATCGATCCAGGCCTGGACGATGTCGCGG
>NZ_RZOL01000617.1:0-2357 GCF_004022985.1 Mesorhizobium sp. M7A.F.Ca.ET.027.02.1.1
CGGTGGTACCTGAGCGTAAGAAATTAAAAGTCCCGAAGATGAGATCGAAGACAACGGCTCCTGCCGCAAGCCCTCCAAGCATCGCGGCATCCCTGAACTGGCCAACCACAGCAGTATCGACGAGACCGATAAGCGGAGTCGTAAGATATGCAAGGGACATGGGAATACTGATCGCAAGGACATGCCAATGCGTAACGCGGAACGGCTTAGAGGCGAGAAAGGGTGCTTTCAGTTCCACCTTCGGTCCTTCTGGATATACATCTCAATAGTAGCAGCTTAACTGTCTGTGACACCTTGCTTTCGCACTTCTCAGAGCTGGCTTTAGGCCTGTAGCCCCTAAGTGGCATCATCGGTGGCAAGCGGCCGAACTAGCGATGATTATCTCCGGCGACACCTAGATCTATTGCAGATCACTTATCGTGCGGCCGACGACCGACCGCGCGTCGACAACCATTGTCGTTCTCTCCAACCGCCATATACACGCTTCTCTTTCGGGCCCGAGCTCTTCTACGAACCCAGCCTGTCGCTCTCTTATATTGAACTACATTTAGCGACCATGACTGCCAATTCCTCCACTCGCTGGTGTCTGTAGGTAGAAGCCGCTGGTTGCTATTTGCCGATTGCCGTGAATGGCGTGATCGACCAATTGATTAAGTCGACTGCCCGTTGAAGTATCGCCTTAGTTCGAGCAGGAGTTGGCGAAGCGACGACTACATATCCGATCCGGTCTCGATAATCGCCTTTCCTGACGATTGGAGTAAGCGGTGCAACATCGAACTTGAGCTCGGCCACGCCTTGTACAGCGGCAGCTCGACTTTCGCCACTGATCCAGTCGAGAGTGCCATCTCGATCAGGAACCAGAATCCGCGCAGCCGCAACATGCGAATGCCGTCGGCGCAATGGACATTCCTTTCCCTCCCCTATAGCTAGCTTAATGTGTTCCGCAATAAGATCGATACCGTAAGCAAGCTCAATCAGTTGAGGATTCGGCGCACCAGCAAGACGCGGATTTACTTCAATGACGACAGGACCAAGCCTCGTCCAACGTAGATCAATGTTGGCTGGCCCCCAGCCAAGGCCGAGGGCCTGCAAACAGTTCAGCGAAATATCTACGATGCGTTTACGCTCTTCAGCAGCTAGCGGGGCCGGGCAGACGTATTGACGACAGACGAAATGTGGCGGGTCACCGAAATCAGCGGCGGTGACCCCAATGACTTCATTACCCATTAACTCAATACTATAATGACTTCCCCGTGCGAATTCTTCGACTAGTATTCGTGGTAAGGATTGTGACGCATACGCTCTGGCCAATAGAGAGCTCGTATGTTCGCACAACTCATCCATTTTACGGCACAATCGAACACCGCTACTGCCCACGCCTACCGCTGGCTTTACAACTACCGGCAGCCCAATCTCCGCCGCCGCGTTTTCTACGTCCACCGTATTTGCCGCTACGCGATAAGCAGGTATTGGAACGCCGGCCTCCCCAAGGAGCCGACGTTGAGTGAATTTCTTGCAGCACCGTTCGATCGACACGGGATTCGGCCCCGGTAGATTGAAATGCCGGCAGAGATACCCAACCGTCGCATAGACCTCTTCCGACGGGCTGGTAATTCCAGCGATATCATAGGTCATTCGTAACTTTGAACATTGGTGGACGAAAGCGTTTACATCGCGACCTTCGACAAAAATTACCTCGCTTCCAGAGTTATGAAGGTATTGATACTGCGATTTGTCGGTTAACAAAGTTATTGGGTGGAGACCAATACTCCTTGCAGCTTGGACATACCTGAGGCTATTGCTAGCGGCTTCGAGCATAACAAGAGCTCTTCTCGCCATGTGCTGATACCCTCTTCGTCTAATCGACAAACCGATCGTGAACCGACGGTTTTGGCCGCATCTGATTTACTACTCTTCAGCGACGATATCACCCTCAGCGCTTTTCAAACGCAAAGATCTGTGAATTTTTAACGAAGGTTTTGTTGCAAAGTCCTAAACTTTGCTAGGGTGCGTCCGAGTGGACTTTTAACACCCTTGATGTTTGGTACGCATACGACGGTGGCCGCTACTGACGCTTACCTTGAGGCGTTAGTGTCCGCTTAGATTTAAGTGGACGCTACCGAAGTATCTGGCTGTCGAGCGGACGTCGACCGTGGAAGCGAGCACGCCCGCGGCTGTGCCGCTGCCGCCGGATGCGGGCCGACAGTGGACGCGCCGCAATGCGCACCATCATTGTGGGCGCACTTGTTTCACTATTGTTTGCAGGAGCAGCCATGGCCCAGGAAGAGACCGTCATTTCCTCCCCTTGGGGAACGTGACTGCCAATGGTCGATAATGAAGCGACGAGGGCCCTGCTC
>NZ_RZOL01000618.1:0-2348 GCF_004022985.1 Mesorhizobium sp. M7A.F.Ca.ET.027.02.1.1
CATCCATCCGGTGCATGAAAAGAAGGTGCTGTCCTATATCGAGATCGGCAGGTCGGAGGGGGCCACGCTCGCCGTCGGCGGCGGCAAGGTCGATGGGCCGGGCGGCGGCTGTTATGTCGGCCCGACACTGTTCACCAACGTCACCAACGGCATGCGCATTGCGCAGGAGGAGATTTTCGGGCCGGTGCTGAGCGCCATTCCCTTCAACGACGAGGCCGAGGCGCTTGCGCTGGCCAACGACACGCAATACGGCCTGACCGGCTATCTCTGGACCTCGGACGTCACCCGCGCCTTCCGCTTCACCGATGCGCTGGACGCCGGCATGATCTGGGTCAACTCGGAGAATGTGCGCCATTTGCCGACACCGTTCGGCGGCGTCAAGAATTCCGGCATCGGCCGCGACGGCGGGGACCATTCCTTCGACTTCTACATGGAGACGAAGAACGTAGCCTTTGCGACGACGGCGCACGCGATCCAGAAACTCGGCGGCTGACCGGAGGAAATCAGATGCCCTTGCCCAAGCCCAATCTCTACCCCGCCTTCAACATCGTGCGCCTCAGCCATGTCGAGCTGGCCGTCACCGACCTCGCCAAATCCCGCGCCTTCTATGTCGATACGCTCGGCCTGCAGGTCACCGACGAGACATCGGACACCATCTATCTCAGGGCGCTGGAGGAGCGTGGGCACCATTGCATCGTGCTGAAGAAGGCGGCCACGGCAGAAGCGCGCGACCTTGGCTTCAAGGTCTTCTCGGATGAAGACCTCGACAAGGCAGTGCATTTCTTCAAGGACAAGGGCCTGCCGGTGGAATGGGTCGAGCGGCCTTACCAGTCGCGCACCTTCCGCACCCGCGATCCGCACGGCATTCCGCTTGAATTCTACGCGGAGATGGAGCGGCTGCCGCCGATCCACCAGAAGTATGCGCTCTACAAGGGCGTCAAGCCGCTGCGCATCGACCACTTCAACTGCTTCTCGCCCAATGTCGACGAGTCCGTCGCCTTCTACAACGAGCTCGGCTTCCGGGTGACCGAGTATACCGAGGACGCCAGCAGCGGAAAGCTGTGGGCGGCGTGGACGCACCGCAAGGGCGGCGTGCACGACATCGCCTTCACCAACGGCATCGGGCCGCGCCTGCACCATGTCGCCTTCTGGGTGCCGACGCCGCTCAACATCATCGACCTGCTCGATCTGATGGCAACGACGGGCTATCTGCCGAACATCGAACGCGGCCCCGGCCGGCACGGCATTTCCAACGCATTCTTCCTCTATGTCAGAGACCCGGACAATCACCGCATCGAGATCTACTGTTCGGATTACCAGACGGTCGATCCGGACCTCGAGCCGATCAAATGGGACCTCAAGGACCCGCAGCGCCAGACGCTGTGGGGCGCGCCGGCGCCGAAAAGCTGGTTCGAGGAGGGCAGTGCGTTTGCCGGAGCGAAGGCACGCCAGCCGGATTTGACGGCGTCGCCGATCATAGCGCCGTAGTGGGATTCTAATCAATGTCAGCGTTCCGTCACGCCCCCTCGCCCACCACCATCGCCGGAGCCGCAGCATGAACCCCGCACGGCTCACCACCTTCACCGTCGGCGGCAAGGCGCGCTATGGCGCGATCACGAGCAAGGGCGTTATCGACCTGTCGGCTCGTTACGGCCAGTGGCCGACGCTGCGTGAAGTGATCGAGGCCGGCGCCTTGGGCGGCTGGCGGAAGCGGCCGAGGCCTTCGCCCCAGATTTCCCGCTCGACGCCATCGCCTATGAAATCCCGATCCCGTCACCGGAAAAGATCATCTGCGTCGGCGTCAACTATCCGGACCGCAACGAGGAGTACAAGGACGGCCAGGCAGCGCCCTCCAACCCGTCACTGTTCATCCGCTTCCCCCGATCTTTCGTCGGCCATGGCGCGCCGCTGGTGCGGCCGCCGGAATCACCGCAGCTCGACTATGAGGGCGAGATCGTCATCGTCATCGGCAAGGCCGGCCGGCGCATTGCCGAGGCCGACGCGCTCGGCCATATCGCGGCGCTCTCGCTGTGCAATGAAGGCACCATCCGCGACTGGGTGCGGCATGCCAAGTTCAACGTCACGCAAGGCAAGAATTTCGACCGCAGCGGCTCGATCGGCCCATGGCTGGTGCCGTTCAGCGAAGAGGCGCAGATCGCCGATATCGCGCTGACCACCCGCGTCAATGGCGAGTTGCGCCAGCAGGACCGCACCAGCCGGATGATTTTTTCCTTCCGCAAGATCATCAACTACATCTCGGCCTCGACGCGCGGCTGGATGAAGCGGCCGGCCGGCACCGTCGCGCCGTCATGGAAGAACATGTCGTCGAACAGCACGCCCGAATCCGG
>NZ_RZOL01000619.1:0-2346 GCF_004022985.1 Mesorhizobium sp. M7A.F.Ca.ET.027.02.1.1
GGTTGCAGATAGATCGGAAGGTGCGGATATCTCGCCGCGACTTCTTTGGCGTAGGCATAGTCACTCTCGTCGAAAACGACGAGCTTGAGCACGATTTGCGGCTTCTCTTGCGCCGCTTCGAGGCATGCATCAAACGCAGCCCAACGGGTGGTCATCTCGCTGGACGGCGGCTTTGGGCTAAGGGTCAGCACGTCAAGATCCGCAAACCACTCCCTCACCACGGAACCCTGCGTTTCCAGTGCAAAACGATAGCCCTCGCGATGGCCGCGTTCTATGAGGGGACCGAACGGCTGAATGGCCGGGTTGCCGCCTGACAAGGAGACCATAACCGGCCTGCCGCCGGAAAGCGCATGGACGGTTTGCCACACGGCATCGATCGGCATCGGTAGCCATTCATGGCGATACTGATTGTCCACCGCGTGAAGGCTGTCGCACCATGAACAGCGATAATCACATCCGCCGGTTCTGATGAACACCGTCGGCAAGCCGATGAGCACGCCCTCGCCCTGGATAGTCGGCCCGAATATCTCGCTCACACGGATTGCGGGATGCATGTCGGTCACGGACGGTATTCCGCCCAAGTTTTCGGTGTTTCGCTAACGCGCACGGCCGCGGTCTGCGGCAGACGTGCCTTGCACCATTCATAGAAATGTCTGGCCAGGCATTCCGCCGTGACCTTCTCATGTCCCAGCACGTCGTTGAGGTGCCGATGGTCGAAGCTCTCGTCAATGTAGCGTTTGAGCGGCGCCAGATCGTGATAGTCGCGCACGAAGCCGTGGGCGTCCAGTTCCTTGGCCGACAGCTCCACTACGACGACATAGTTATGCCCGTGCAGGCGCGCGCATTGATGGTTGGGAGGCAAGGAGGTGAGCTGATGCGAGGCCGAGAAGTGGAATTCCTTGGTGATGTGGAACATTACGCGCGCCTCCTGCGCAGCGCCTCAAGCCAGAAATCGGCGTCCTCGTAGTCGGTGGGATCAGCGTGCCCGGCGAGATGGAACGCTTCGCGCCGCTCGACGCAGGTCCCGCATCGTCCGCAGTGACGCACGCCGCCCTTGTAACAGGACCAGGTCTCAGCAAACGGGGTGCCGTATCTTGCGCCATCCGCAACAATGTCAGCTTTTCCGAGATTCACATACGGTGCATAGAGGCGTATCTGCGCATAGCCGTCGAGCGCGCGGTCTTGCATTGTCTGGAAAGCTTCAATGAAGGCCGGACGGCAATCGGGATAGATGAAATGGTCCCCACCATGCACGGCCGCCGCCACCGCTTCGGCGCTGTGGGCGGCGGCGAGACCGAAGGCGATTGCCAACATGATGGCATTGCGGTTCGGCACCACCGTAATCTTCATCGTGTCTTCGGCGTAGTGGCCGTCCGGCACGTCGATACTGCTAGTCAGCGCTGAGCCGGAAAGGCCACGGCCAATTTCGCCGATGTCGATGATCTGGTGCGGGACCTTCAGTCGCTGCGCGCAAAGAGCGGCGAAGCCCAATTCCTTCCTGTGCCGTTGGCCATAGTCGAAAGATAGAAGGCCGGTGAGTTCGTGCTCCGCTGCCACCATGTGAGCAAGGGAAACGGAGTCCAATCCGCCAGAGCAGACGGCGAGAGTCTTCATCATTGGTATCCTTGTTTTGACCGGGTAAGGCTGCGACCGGAGATTTCTCTGCGCCCCCACTACTCCAGCGACTCAGTTTTGTGAACCGGGAGAATTTGCGCTCAGCCCGATTGGAACGGGAGTGCGTCGCGTCCAACACGCGTGATCAATAAAAGTTGAGCGCTTCAGCAGTTTGTTTCGCATCGCGCCAACTTTCGCAATCTGCTGTCGGATCGTCGACTTCGAGACAAGGTGATGTTCGGCCGACATCGGCTGACTCTTAATTAAGCCGCAGAACACATGTTGGCTTTCTGGCCTTCGCTTGTGCGGTTGGCACGACAATTGACATTCTAATTGTGGGGCGGCACACCCCGCCAGCCGAAAGTGGCAGTGAGCTCCTTCAGGCGCAGGTTGATGTGCTGATTATTCGGCGATTTTCCGATCTCGAACCAGAAAGCGAGGGCGACATGGATGCCAGCAAATTTGACATTGGCGACATCCGCCTGGAGAACCCTGCGCGGCGCGATTGAGGCCGCAGGCGAGCCTGCTCTACCTGCCGCCCTACAGTCCCGACTTCAATCCGATTGAGAACGCCTTCGCCCAACCTAAGGCGCTGCTGCGAGCAAAGGCCGACCATCAAGGCTCTATGGGACTGACGTTGCCCCAGCAGTTTTGAGTTCGTTTCCGGCGTGGGTTGTGCCCTGCTGGGCGGGTGAAGCGACGGGCGCTGGCGCGGAGCCTTTGGCATAGCGC
>NZ_RZOL01000061.1:0-21806 GCF_004022985.1 Mesorhizobium sp. M7A.F.Ca.ET.027.02.1.1
TCATAGGCTCCGGCAATCCCCGATATTTGCCTCCCTCGGAAGCGCGAACCGATGGCACGAAGCGACCTTCTGAGACCCAAGACGGTTCCTGCGGCCGGCACAGCCATCATCGTTGTTCGGCCGAGCCCGATCGGCTCGATCATTCGTGCGGCAAGCGGAGTGTCGGCAATGGCGATTGTCGGCCAGCTCACCCTTCTTGCTGCAATCCCGGTTTTGGCGCGGCTCTATTCGCCGGCCGATTTCGGCGTCTTTACGATTTACCTGTCGATCGTGAATATACTCGCCGGGGTCGCGGCATTGCGCTTCGAGGCTTCGCTCTATGGGGTCAAAGGGAGCGCGCAGGCCTATGTGACGGTCAAGCTTATTCTCTTGGCTGTGTTCGTGACGACCGTCCTGGCCTTTTCGGCCGGACAGATGCTGTCGAACCTTGCTCCCGATCGCCTCGGCTCGCTCGCCTGGCTCATTCCGATTGGAATGGGAGGCGCAGGTCTGGTCGAAGCCATGAACTGCTGGAGTCTGCGTGCCGGGCTTTTGCGCGATTTTGCTCTCGGGCGCCTGATCCTGCCGGCGAGCATGGCTGCACTGCAATTGGCTTTCGGCATCGCCAACCTCGGCGGCGAAGCCATGATCCATGCGCATATTCTGAGCCAGTTCGTCTTCATCGGGCTGATCGGCTGTCGGGTGATGAGTTGGGAGGATTTGCGTGGCATCGCCTGGGCACCTTGGCGTGCGGTGCTGGAAAAGGCTCGGCGGGAATACAAATTTCCTCTGTTCGATATTCCCGCAACGCTCGCGAGCATAGCAATCAACAATCTTCCAGCAGTCCTTGTCGGCGGGCTGTTCGGCACCGCATTTGCCGGATATTTGGGCGTGGCCGCGCGGCTGGTCACCGGTCCGGTGACGCTGATCGCCACACCGCTCAGCAATGTTTTTGTCGCCGAAGCAAACCGGAACAGCAATCGTGGACACCTGCTTGGTGTGGCGCGCGGGCTTCTCCTGCTGGCCGCCGCCTTTACCGCGGTGCCGATCTTGCTGCTCGGCCTCGCCGCGCCTTATGTGGTCGTTCCGCTTCTGGGCGAGCCTTGGATGCCCACTGCGGAAATCATGACCGCACTGGCGCTGATGGGCGCGGCACAGGCGTTGTCGACTCCGCTCAGCGACGTTCCCGCTCTGTTACGGCGGCAAGGAACAAGACTGGTCATCGACCTCGCACGGGCGGTTCTCGTGTTTGGCCCGCTGCTCGCCGGCGCCCAGGCGGGCTGGCAGCCAGTCACCGTCATCTATTTCATGGCCGCCGGCGGCGCGTCGGGTTTCGCTCTGAAAATGGCAGCATCACTGTACCTGTTGACCCACGACCCTCAACCAGCAGGCGCTGCAACGTGCGTCCAACATGAATGTCTCGAGGAAAAAACACCATGAATTCGTCGTCGATTGACAACCTTCAAGCGGCAGTTGCGGTCACCCAGCATGACCGGGCCGATGTCTCATGGTCACGCCCTTTTATCTCGGTCGGGATACCAACCTTTCGTCGACCGGATACGATCCGCAGGGCGATCGACAGCGTCTTGGGCCAGGATTACTCCGATTGGGAGTTGGTCGTGAGCGACGACGAGGGACCGGAGGGCGAGACCTGGGCTATCGTGACCGACTACGCACGGAGCGAACCTCGCATCCGCATTATCGAAAACAGTCGAGGTCGCGGTCAGGTGGAGAACACCAACAACGCTATGCTGGCTTGCTCCGGACGATGGATCAAGTTGCTGCATGACGATGACTGGCTTGCGCCAGGTGCACTCAGGACATTCGCCGAAGTTGCCAAACAGTACCCCTCAGTCGCCTTCATGACGTCAGCGGCAAACATAATCGAGGACAAGCGAGTGCGATTTCGCCAAGTCCCCAAGGAGCAGGAACCGATCTCGCTTTATTCCAGCCAGCAGTGCCTGATGGACCTCTATCTGGTGCGTGCGACACGCTGCCTGGGGATTATTCCATCCACATTGTTGATCAACAGCGACGTCATTCGTGCCGGCTGCTTGATGCGCACGCACAAAGAGATTCCGGCCGGAGTGGATCAACTGTTCTTCGTCGATCTAGCCAGCCATGGGGACATGGTGGCGATAAGCGATCCGCTTACCTTTTACGATGCGACGAACCATCCAAGCATTACAACGTCAAAGAGTTTCCGCGAGGTCGACGAAGTGACCCTCGCCGTCAAGCAGCTTAACTGGAATCTCATCAAGGACCGCAACCATCTCCCGCCTCCCGAGACATTGCTGCGGGCATTGCGGGTTGCTCGTATTCCCATGAGGTTCCACCAGCAGTCCTGGTTGACCACGTTCCTGGACGGGATTCAGATCTTCCGGCCTTCCGTCATGAAGGTGGCGGGCTGGCACGTGCTTAACCACGTGTTTGCAATCCGCCCAAGATTGGGCCGGGTGCGCACACGACGGCGGTAGGGTGAGTCTGGCGGCAAGCACGCCGGCAACAGATTGCGCGCGCACAAGCCTGTTGCGCGCGCGCATGGTACGGCCGTTACCTCACGGCAGGACGCATATGCGCCCAAGAAGAGCTACCAGTTCCGCCTGGCGCCGAGTTTCGGTCTTGGCGAACAGCGACGCCAGCTGTGACCTTATCGTGGTCCGGCTCAAGCGCCGCTTGCGGGCTATCTCCAAAGGGGCATCGCCCTGCGCCAAGCGCAGCGCGAGTTGCGTTTCGGCACTCGTCAGACCAAACATTCTTTGCAGCGTCTGGGGATTTGGCCCGGACCTGTTTTCACGATCCAGCAGCGCCACGATACTCGTCGCGTCAGGCGTTGCTATGCCCTTCTCGTTCAAAATCAAGGGCCTGTCGCCCATGCCGCGGATCACCACCCATGAAAGCGTGCCGGGAAGAAAATTCCCCGGCACGTTTGCGATCAGCCGCCTCAGAGCAACCGACACCTTGCCGGCCGTATCAGCTGCCTCGCCCTCGCGCTCCAAGGTGTTTTGAGCGGCTGAATTCCACTCCATGACCTTCCTGTCGCTGTTCAGGATCAGATAGCCACACCCGATGCGATCAAGCATTCCCACAACAGATGCAAGGCTGCTCTGCTTTGGTTCGACGGCCACGCCGTCGAACCTTTGTGGTGCTTGGTGCCAGGCGGAACTATGGCCACCCTGCGTTCTCAAGGCCGAGACGGGCTTTCCCCCGAAACCTCCATATTGGCGACCAAGAACTCCATCATCTTGCCTACCAACCAATGCCATTTTCTTACCTCCCGCAAAACGGCAACGCCCCCTAGTCAAAAGGAGGTGCCTTAAACATGTCAGTCAGGTCGCTTGGAGAGTTGCGGTCAGATCCGCCCCCGACATCGGACAAAATGCGCGCTACAATCCCGGGGAACAATCCTGCGGTCGGACTAGTCTGTACGCTTTTCGGTCTAATCTCGACGGACTAGTCAGAAGGTTCTAATCTGGCACATGCGTTTGCATTCGCTCAGTTTGCACCCGAACAGCTCAAGCAAGTTGCTAACCCACCTTGCCTCGATGTCGCTCCTGATCGCGACACTTGCAGTGGAGACAGCGCTGCCGGCGTCTCTGGCATACGACATCGGCTTTTTTGAGTTTGTTCCCACCATTATTGCCATCTCATATCTCGAAGATCGCCTGGTCGCCCTTGCGGCAACGTTTGTGATGGCGGCTGTCGGCTTGTTGGCGCGGGATATCCTGAACAATCCAATTGACGTCGAGGTTTGGATTAGGGCCATTCTGCTGCTGGTTGCAGGCGGGATGATCGCCCTGACTTTCCACCGGCAGAGGCAGGACTACCGCACCCTTTTGCAGGTTGCAGAGGCCAGACTCGTGGCCTTGGAGGCAACCGAAAACAGCTATCGCTGGGCATTCGAACGTGCCGCCATTGGCTTTGCCAACATGAGCGAGAACGGAGAGTTGCAACGGTCCAACAAACGTCTTTGTGAGATGACAGGGTATGTCGAGGAGGAGCTTTCGAGTCTGCCGCTCAGGGCACTCGTCCATCCTGACGACAACCACACTTTGGCGGAAGCGTTGACTAGCCTCAAAGACACGACTTCTTTCGGCTCGGAGATCCGTCTCCTGAGAAAGGATGGCACGGTTTTGTGGACAAGATTGGCGCTGTCTTTGGCCGTGCCAGCCGATGCTCTCCCTCAAAGCATCTTTGTAATGGTGGACGATATATCTGGAGAGCGAACCGCCCGCGAGGCACTCCAGGCTCAAAAGGAATGGTTGGACCTGGCACTGTCGTCCAGCCGATTGGGAACGTGGCGTATAGATTTCGAGAGCGGGTCCGTGAATGGCTCAGCCGCGTTCTGGGAAATGATGGGACTGGCACCCGCGCCGAGCCGTCCATTGCAGGAATTGGCCGCGGTCGTTCACCCGGCCGACTTGCCTAATCTGGCGGCCCCGGGAGAGCTTGCATCAGGCGCCAACTATGATGCGGAGATCCGCATCAGGCGAGCTGGCGGGCATATCCGCTGGATTGCTCTTCGGGGCCGGGACGAATTGCGCGACGGTCGTGCACAGCGAATAGGAGTCGCCGCGGATCTCACCGATCGACGCATAACCATTCTGCTGCGGGCTGCGGCGAAGAAGCGAGAGCGGGCCATGCTTGAACAGCGCCATAGGCTCAACAATCTGTTTCCGGTGATCACGGCGCTTGTAAATATGGTCGGTGCCCCCGACAACGATATTGCCCGTTACAAGCAGACACTGATCGAAAAAATCGGCGCACTCCAGGCGACGCATCTGCTTCTTTCACGCGATGGCAGCCTGTCGGCTTCCCTCCGTGACCTCATTGCTCAGGAATTGCAGCCCTATATGGGGACGCACAACATTTCGATCAGTGGACCCGAAGTAAAAATGGCAGAGGGTTCGGCTGAGAGCTTCGCAATGATCGTTCACGAACTTACGACCAATTCCGTGAAGCATGGGGCTCTCGGCACTCCGGCAGGCCGGATCGAGGTCGTGTGGCAATTCGCAGCCCAAGAGCCCGGCGCCGACATAGTGTTTGAATGGTCGGAATCGGGAGAGCGCCGGGTCTCCACCTCGGCTCGGCGTGGCTTTGGGTCGTTGATTATTGGAGCTGACGGTGAACCTATCGTGGGCCACTCTTCCAAGCTTGAGATGCTGGATCACGGACTGAAATATTCGGTCCGGCTGCCGCCAAAAGCAATCGGCGCTAGTTGACGTCTCTGGCGGCCCATGTCTTCAGCAGAACCGCGGCCTCTGTCCGATTTCGTGCCCCAAGTTCGCGCAGGACGGCGGCGGCATGAATCTTCGTCGTCGCTTCTGCAATTTCAAGAGAGCGGGCAATCTCTTTGTTCGAGTAGCCTTCGGCCATCAACCTGAGGACTTCCTTCTGTCTGGACGTAAGCCTGCCCAGATTGTTGACGCTGGTGTTCCTGTGGGGCATTTGCGTGGGAGCCGCGGATGGAAGGCGTACCGACTCCTTGGGCCTTTGTGAAAGAAGTGCCGGAACGTAAATACGGCCGGCCAGGATTTCGTTCACCGCCAGGACCACCTCCTCGTCCGTTTGGGATTTTACGATATAGCCATGAAGCCCAATCGATAGGGCAGTTAGAATCTCGGCGCGTGAATCCGTCCCCGAAACAATTGCAAACCGTGTGTCGGGATGAGCCGGTAAGACGTCGCGAAGATCATCCTGACCCGACAGTCCCGGCATGTTCAGGTCGAGGATGGCGAGATCGACGGGCGCCCGATCTTCAAGCAGGCTTAAGACGGTATCAAAACACGCCGCTTCGAATATTTCCAAGTCTGGCATGCCGGCCATCAATGCCAGTCGCAGCCCACGACGGTACAGGCCGTGATCGTCGGCGATGATAATACGATACATGAACCACCCACCTTTTGGCAGCCCCGCATGTGTCCCTAGCTGCCGAAACCTCCGTCTGGATGGACCGTACGGTGACCCAACACAGATCAGCCGCCCGCTGATCCCCCGTATGTCGACGCTCGCCGCCGCCCATCCGCATATTTCAACTTTCTAATATAGCTTACACTCGCACGCATTTCAGGGCCAGATATTGAAGTGTTTTTTTCGTACGAATGGTAGCGATGCCCTTCCGAGAAGGTCGTTACCGGCGCCGGACATGCGCACAGCAGTTGCCAGTCGAGCGGCTACAGCTCCCCAGCGCTGATTGATCGCCCTGCCGCGCCATGCCCTGCCGGCTGGAATATTGAAATCAAAAGGCCGGGAAAGTGCCATTCAAATGCACGACGACGCCTTCTCGGGCGCCACTTACCATCGCTGCACTCCGGAGAGGCGAAGCCAACACTGGCGTACCTTCCGGCCGGGTGGGCTGGACCCATCACACCGCGACAGTCGTATCAACAGGAGGACGAGATGAAAGCGGTCATTCAGTGCGGTGGAATGGGAACACGCCTTCGGCCTTTCACATCCATCTTGCCCAAGCCTCTCATGCCGATCGGTGCTCGACCGGTTCTTGAATTGCTTTTGAAGTGGCTGCGACGGAACGGCATTCAGGATGTCTACGTCACGACCGGCTATCTGGGGCACTTGATCCGCACCGTATGCGGAGACGGATCACAGTGGAATCTAAGGATACGCTATACCCAGGAGTTGGAACCTCTCGGCACTATTGGCCCGCTCTCCCTGATCAGGGAGGAACTGGACGAGCCGTTCATTGTTCTCAATGGGGACGTACTTACCGATCTCAGTCTCAGCCGGTTTGTGGCGTCACACCGCACTCATACGGATCCAGTCACCATAGCCACAGCTTCCCGCATCATCAAGATGGACTTCGGCGTCATCGACGAGGTCGGCAATACTGTCCAGGTATTTCGCGAAAAACCGACGCTGTCTCATCTGGTAAGTATGGGTATATATTGCATGAATCCAGATGTTTTCCGTTTTATACCTGACGGCATCGCCTTCGGATTCGACGACCTCATGCTGCAGATGATGCAAAACGGCACGAATGTGCACGTCTACAAACATGACGGGCTTTGGCTGGATATCGGACGCGTTGAAGATTTTCAAAACGCACAAACGATTGCCTGGGAAGAGCAGTCCGCATCGATCGAGGTCTCGGCAGCGGCCGCTTGAGGGCTGAACGCCCTGCCGCGCCAACATGAGGAGGTCGTAATGCTCTTGGTCAGCGCTCCTATTCTTGGCTTTCCGGAAAAGGCAGCCCTGGCCAAAGTTGTCGACAGTGGGTGGCTGACGATGGGGGACCAGGTAAGAGCCTTTGAAGAGGCCTTCGCAGCCGTGCATGATGCGGTCGATTGCGTCGCCGTCAGCTCTTGCACCGCCGCCCTGCATCTCATTCTCCATGGACTTGGGATCGGCCCCGGAGACGAAGTGCTGGTTCCCTCGCTGACCTTCGTGGCGACCGCGAATGCAGTGCTGTACGTAGGAGCAACACCGGTATTCGTCGACATAGAGTCGGCCGAAGTGCCACTGATGTCCCTAAGCGACGCGGAAGCCAAGTGCACCGGACGTACCAAGGCTGTCATTCTCGTCCACTTTGCCGGCTATCTTGCCGACCGGGAAGAATGGCAGAGATTTGCCCGTGTGCGAGGACTGCATATCGTTGAGGATGCCGCGCATGCTCCCGGCCTTAAGGAGGTGGGGACTTACGGTGCGGCCGCGGCCTTCAGCTTCTACGGCAACAAGAACATGACCACCGCGGAAGGTGGAGCCGTTATCGCCCGGGATGCACAGCTCCGTGAAGCGATCCGCCAGGCTCGCGGACATGGGATGACCAGTGGCACACATCAGCGGCTGAACAGCCGCACGCCGCAATACGACGTGACGATGCTCGGTTTCAATTATCGCATGGACGAATTGCGCGCCGCTATTGGCTTGGTCCAACTTCAAAATCTGCAGGAATGGAATGAAATCCGGCGCATATTGGTCGTCCTCTATCGGCGTCTGATCGCAGATTACTGCTCCGCTGTGACAGTCCCGTTCGGCAAACCGCGGACCTCGGCCTACCACATCATGCCTGTCCTCCTGCCGCATGACGTCGACCGGCAAACGGTGATCGACCATCTGCGAACGAAGGGGATACAGACCACAATCCACTATACGCCCGTGCACCAGATGACGCTTTATCGCCAAATGTTCACTGAAATCCACTTGCCGAAGACCGAGGACTTCGCGCAGCGGGAGCTGACGATTCCACTACACCCGCAAATTACGGCAAGTGCGATCGAGTCGGTGGTTGTTGCACTAGCCACCGCGATTGAAAGCAGCGGGCGTGCGGGAGCCGCGGCATGAACGCACTCGACGTGACGATGCATCGGCCCGCCGTAGCTGGCACCAGCCACGGAATTGCCAGACGCGCGATGGACATCATCCTCGCTGCAGCAGCGGGAATGGTACTCGCTCCACTGATGCTCCTGATTGCCGTTGCACTCTTTGTCGAAGGTGGTTGGCCGGTGTTTTTCGCACAGACGCGCCTGGGCGCCGGCGCAAAGCCGTTTCGCATGTACAAGTTCCGCAAATTCAAGACAACAGCCGATCCTTTCGGGCTTGCGCTGACCATGAACGATGACAGCCGCATGACGCGGGTAGGCCGTTTTCTCGCGGCAACGAAACTTGATGAGCTGCCCCAACTGTGGAACGTTTTCACGGGGGACATGGCAATTGTCGGGCCGCGGCCGGAAAGCCTTGCCTTCGCCGATTGTTTCCGCGGCGGCAATGAAGCTGTCCTACAGTGGAAGCCTGGCCTGCTCGGCCCGACCCAGGTTCTCTTCCGTCACGAAGCCTGTTTTTACCCGCCCTCCCTTGATCCGCTCCTGTTTTATCGAGAGGTCCTGTTCCCGGCCAAGGCAACGATCGACCTCGCCTACTATCCGCGGCGCACGATTGCATCGGACCTCGTCTGGATAATGCGGGGCTTCAGAGCGGTTTTCGGCGTGTCCCTGCCTCCCGCGGCAAGTGGGTAGAGTTGGCAAGTGAGGAGAGTTTGGCATGAATGGATTGTTGTTCGTTCGCCAGTTTGACGGCTCTCACGATCGAAGGAGTGCACGGTCGTGAGCTATCGCGGCAGGAAGGTCCTGGTCACCGGTGCGGATGGATTTATCGGATCCCACCTCACGGAAGCGTTGGTACGCGAAGGTGCCGATGTCACGGCACTGGCCCTCTACAACTCGTTCGACAGCCATGGCTGGCTGGATGATTTGCCCGACCACGTTCGAAGCCAGTTGCAATGCATTCGTGGGGACGTTCGTGACAGCGCGTTCATCAACCGGATCGTGCGCGGCCAGGCGGCGGTGTTTCATCTGGCTGCGCTGATTGCGATTCCCTATTCCTACGCGGCTGCCCAATCCTATGTGGAAACCAATGTGCTGGGCACCGTGAATGTCCTCGAAGCGGCACGCCACTGGGAAACCGAGCGCATTGTCCATACGTCCACAAGCGAGGTTTATGGCACCGCTCTGACCATGCCGATCCACGAATCCCACCCGTTGCAGGGACAGTCCCCCTATTCCGCATCCAAGATCGGCGCGGACATGATGGCAGCGTCTTATGCCAGGTCCTTCGATGTGCCGGTGGTCATCCTGCGACCGTTCAATACATACGGGCCGCGCCAGAGCGAGCGGGCCATCGTGCCGACCATCATAAGGCAGGCTCTGGACGAGAACTGTCCGGCGATCATGGTCGGCGACACCAGCCCTATCCGTGACCTTACCTTTGTGGAAGACACTGCGGCGGCATTTGTGGCGGCAGGGGCCGCCGAGCTTGAATTTGGCCATGCCTACAATGCCGGCAGCCAGCGCGCCGTCAGTGTCTCGGACGTCTTGGAGTTGGTGCTCGAGTTGAGTGGCACCAGGAAACCGGTCCGTCGCGACGAAAGCCGGATGCGGCCGCAGAACTCCGAGGTTCGCGCGTTGCTCGCCGATTCCTCGAACCTTGAAAGTAAAGTCGGATGGCGGGCGCATACAAGCCTGCGCGATGGTCTAGAGAGGACCATCGAGTGGTGGCGCTCGCGCCTTAGCGAAGGCCGCGTCCGACGCGAAATGAGCTACATGACATGACCTTTCCGCGGCTCATACCAGCTGTGCTGCTGATGGCCGCTCTGCTGGCGATGCACACAGCCGGAAACCGGCCGAGCGGTGCGGCAGGCACGGAGCCGGCAATGGATCTGCCCGCTTACCTGAAACCTGCAACTGATCCGGCGTCAGGGACCAGCTTCACTCGGATCACCAAGCCCGGAGCTCTTGGCGGAGGAATTGTCTGCGGCAAAATATATTGCAGTCATCGGTACTCGAGCGCGCAAGCGTGGAATGCCGATCAGAGCCTCCTTGTCCTCATGAACGGCTGCAACGGCATGTGCTTCCTCGACGGGAAAAACTACGTTCCTTTGTTCCATCGCAACAAGCCGGGTGAGTGCGAATGGCACCCTCGAAACGCGGACCTGATGATTTGTGTCGATGATCAGAAGATCTCGACCTGGGCGCCCCGCAGCAATCGTGAGGACATAATTTTTGCCGCTGCGAAATATCGGGATCTCAAATTCGGCCCGTCCAAGGGAAATCCAAGTCATGACGGCAACCGCATTGCCGTACGCGCGACCCGTGATGATGGAGCTGCCGTCGTCTTCGCATATGATCTCGACCGGCGTCTGAAATACCCGGATATCAATCTCGCCAAGGTTGGCGGAACGACCAGTTCCTGCACCATTTCTCCGCTTGGAGAAAACATCCTGTGTTTTCAAAACCTGGCCGACGGCACCGAGCAGCGAGCCATTTTCGCAATCGACGGCACCTTGCGCCAGACGTGGAAGGACCATCATCGGCCCGGCCATGGCGATATGACTCTCGACGCGGACGGTAGCGAAATTTACGTCGGAATCAGCAAATCCAGCCCCGACAAATATCAGGTGATCAAGCGTCGGCTGTCAGATGGAAAGGTCACGTCGCTCATGAAGTTCGGCGAGGCCGAGCATGCATCGCTGCGTGCTTTGGACAGGCCCGAATGGGCATTCATGAGTTACGGGGGCAATCCCGAGGAGGTTCGAAGCCAGCCGGACTGGGCTCCATACTCGCGCGAGGTGATCGCGCTGCGTGTCGACGGCAGTCGAGAGGTCCGACGGATCGTGCAGACGCGAAACGCTCCGTTCGACTATTGGAGCGAGACACACGCCTCCCCGTCCCCGGATGGGTCGCAAGTGATCTGGTCGAGTAATTGGGGGGTGCCGGGCGGGCCGGTCTACGAATTCGTCGCCCATCTCGATTGGCCGCAGCAGCAGGATCTGAAACAAGGGGAGATTGCCATCAATGGCCTTCATTAGCCGAATTTCCTTTGCAGCGCTTGCCGGGTGCCTGGCCTTGAGCAGCGCAACCGCGGCCGAAGCGCCGGTGGCTTACAAGCTCTCCCCCGGCGACACGGTGGAGATAGGAATTGCCTCCATAGCGGAACGAACGCAACGCGCGGTTGTCCAGATGGATGGCTCGATCGCGCTGCCCGAGTTCGGGATGATCCCGGTTGGCGGGTTGACGCCGGCCGAATTGCAGACGCGCATGGAAGCGGTGCTGCCAACCAAGATCGTCCACCAGCGTCTGCCTGATGGACGGGAGCAAATGATCGTCATCAAGCCGAGCGACGTCACGGCCGTGATCGCGGAGTACCGGCCGATCTACGTGACTGGCGATGTGCTGACGCCAGGGCAGCAGGCTTACCGGCCACTCATGACAGTCCGGCAGGCGATTGCGGTCGCCGGCGGTTTCAGCCTTCTGCGGTCGCGGGCAAGCCAAAGCGGACCTGATCCCGTTGATCTGCGACGCGACTACGAGTCGATCTGGGGGGATTACATCAGGGACTACTTTCATGGCGCCCGCATCCGCGCCGAACTTCAGAACCAGGCAGAATTTGACATGCAGCCGCCGCAGGGCTCGCCCCTGTCGAATGTATTGATATCGGCGGTCGCGCAGGCGGAAGCGGAGGGTCTCAGAATTTCGCTGAACAATTTTCAACAGGAGCAAAGCTATCTCGACAAGACCGCCAAGGATGCCGAGGCTGAGGTCGAGGTTCTGCTCAAGCGCGAGCAGACGGAAGCGGCAGCGGTGAAACAGGATGAGGACGATCTGGCGCGGGTCACCAAATCGTTCGAATCGGGCAACCTGACCAACAGCAGGCTCGCCGATGTCAGACGTGCGGTGCTGATGTCGTCGAGCCGGGCGCTCGAGACCTCGGTCGAACTCATGAGAACGCGGCGCCAGCAGGAAGACTTCGTCAGGCAGCAGGAACGCAATGAAAATCAACGAAGGATCGGCCTTCTGAACGAGTTGAGGGACACCGACCTTCGCCTCGCCGAGACCACTGCAAGGCTCCACGCAGCCAGCCAGAAGCTTCAGCCATCAGGGGCGTCCGCTCTTCCACTGCCGGTCGCCGGCGAAACCTTCCAGGCGCGGATCACAATAACCGGTGGAGCCGGCGACGCGTCGAGAAGTCGACCGGTCGACCAGGACACTGAGGTCGCGCCTGGAGACACCATCGAGGTGAGGTTCAGCAGCGACCTGCAGAGCGCGGCGATCCAGTAGTTACGCGACGTGAACCGACCCGGGAACGACGGTGGCTGATGCCTCGCCTCACGGCATGAAGACCCGGGCGACCTGAGAAATCGGGCATGGGCAAATCAAGAAAGCGGGGTTGTCGTGATTGGTGAAATAGATGTCGCCAGCGCCTACATCACCGGCCGCATCGGCTTCATGGGGCTGAAGTTGGTTGTCGCGCCCGGCGTGCTCGTCCCTCGCCCGGAGACGGAATTGCTCGGCAGCACCGCCCTCAATGTGCTTCGTGAACTTAATCGGCCGGTCCCGCGTGTCGTGGACATGTGCTGCGGAGCGGGCAATCTCGCCTGCGCCATTGGATACAAGGTCCCCACCGCGCGCGTCTGGGCGAGCGATCTCACTGACAGCTGTGTCGAAACCACCTGCCGGAATGTCGCCCATCTTGGCCTGGCCGGACGCATTTCGGTGCTGCAGGGCGACCTGTTCAATTCCTTCTCGGGTCTGGAGCTCGAAGGCACGATCGATCTGGTCGTTTGCAACCCGCCTTACATCTCCGAGAAGCGGCTCGAAAACGACCGCGCGCACCTGATGGAACTTGAACCACGTGAGGCGTTCGCTGCCGGGCCTTACGGCCTGAGCATTCATATGCGGGTGATCAAGGAGGCGCGGCGCTATCTGCGGCAAGGTGGCATGCTGCTTTTCGAGGTTGGGCTTGGCCAGGACCGGCAAGTCATGAATTTGGTTGAGCGTTCCAAAGCCTACGAGAGCATTCGCACGGTTGCGAACAAAGCCGGTGAAGCCAGGGTGGTTTGTGCACGGGCCAAAGCGCCAGTATGAGCCGCGCCATGGGTTGCGCGCTCGGTTGGGAAGACGCCCTTAAACCGTAGCCCGGCGATCAGTTTTCCTTGCTGAGGACGTAACGTGCAATTCCCTGGATGGAATCGAAATTCTCAGGCAGAAGTTCATTGTCCTCGACAGTGATGCCGAATGTCTCCTCGACGAAGCCGATAACTTCAAGCACTCCAGTCGAGTCTATGATGCCCTGGTCGAGCAACGACGTTTCAACCTCCAGCGCACGCGGGTCGGCCACGTAGAAGTTTGACGCCAGAAAGGCGCGTATCTGATCGCTGTAGGTGTCAATTCTGTTGTTCGTGCTCAGCATTGAATTGGCCTCCGATCCAAATGATTTCCAGGTGTTCGCTTTATGAAAGCGCTATTTTCTTGAGCTTGCCCGTGTCCGTCATCGGTAGACTGGACACAATCTGGATGGACTTCGGAATCATGAAGTTTTCCAGCCGCTTCTGACATTCCATCCGCAGCTGCTTTTCGCCCATGATCGTTCCTTGCTCCATGACGACAAACGCTTTCACTGCTTGCCCTAGCAGGTCGTCGGGAACTCCAACGACCGCGGCTTCCCGTACTCCCGGGATTTCCATCAGCACGTTTTCGACTTCCCTGGGCGCCACCTTTTCTCCCCGCGATTTTATGATCTCATCGCTGCGGCCGACAAAATAGAGGTAGCCTTCCTCGTCCATTCGGCAGTAGTCGCCGGTGTACAGAACCTGCTCGCCGGGCGAAGGGCCAGGCTTGAGCTTCCTCGCGGTAGCCTCCGGCTTACCCCAGTAGCCCTTCATGACCGTTGCCCCGCGAATGACCAGCTGGCCGACGACATTGGGACCGACCCTTCGGTCATCCTCATCGACAATCCACATTTCGGTGTTCGGGATGGCGATCCCCACGCTCAACGGTTTTCGAGCAAGATCTTCCGGCGGAAGATAGGTGCAGCGTTTGCATTCGGTCAGGCCGTACATCGAATAGATGCGAGCATCGGCAAACAGTTCCTGGAGCAGGCGAATGTGCTTGAGCGGCAGTGCCGCGGCAGTGTTCGTGACATACCTTATGCTTGCAAAATCATCTGCCTTCAGCGTCTTGAGATCCGACAGCGCGGCAAAGATGGTTGGCACGCCGGGAAAGCCTGTAACTCTCTCCCTTTCGATGATCGCAAGTATCTGTGCGGGGAAGGCAAACGAGCGCTCGAGGACCAAGCGCGCCCCGGTACGGAATGCCATTATCATCTGATAGAGGCCGTAGTCGAAGGCCAGGGGCAAGACATTGAGGATCACATCGTCTTCGCCAAGTTCGAGGTACGAGGCAATCGACGTGCAGGCTGCCATCATGTTCCTGTGCGTCAGCATCACGCCTTTGGGTTCGCCGGTCGAGCCCGACGTGTAGATGATGGCTGCGAGATCGATATCGATGCGGCGGCGGGCCGGCGCTTTGCCGTGGCCGGCAGCCGCCTCATCCCAGCGCACGGCATGCGGCAATCCCCGGAGCTCGGCGACGTCCACCGGACCGGAGACGATGAGCCGCCGCAGCGACGGACAGTTACGCGCCGGTTCAGTAAAGATTGCCTGCAAATGTTTGTCGGTGATCAATGCTGCCGGCAGGCAATCGTTGAGCAAATACCCCAGCTTGTCGCTCTTGGTGAGCGGATTGACGATGCACACAACGGCGCTCGCCTTGAGAACCGCCCAGAAGCTGACCACGGTCTCGACGGTGTTGTCGGCGAAGATCATGACGCGGTCACCGGGGGCGACCCCGGACGTGACGAGATGATGGGCGACCGCGTTGGAACGTGTCTCAAGCTCATCATAGGCGAGCCGGTGCCCGCCGCACACCAGCGCCACCTTGTCGCCGAGCCGGCCGGCCGAATGGCTGAGGTAGTCGTGCAGCAGAGGGACGGCGCCATGCATCATACCAGCACCTCTTCCCTGTGCAGGCGATCGACATCTATCCTGAGGTCGACCGCACGCCCGCTTGATGGACGGCTTGCGACAAACTGCTGATGGAGGAGCTGCGTCGACAGCACGCCGACCAGCGCCATGTTGTCCGAGTTGGACAGATCGCCATCGCCGGTCTTGGCAGCGCATTTGTCCAGCAGGCGCGCGACCGAGTTCGGATCAAAGACATTCGCCGCGCGCAGGGCAGTCTCCGAGAGTGCTTCGCGGACATAGGCGGGTGCGCTATCGCCCATGAAGCAAAGTGCGTTGGGCGCCCGGTAGGGCTGCTTCTTGCGGGCCACGACTTCCGCGGGGACGATCGATTTCGCCACACGCTTCAGCACGTGTTTCTCATCCAGAATGCGCAGCTTGTAGTCGGCCGGTAGCGAATTCGCCAAGGCCACGAGCCTGTCGTCCAGGAACGGGAAGCGCCCCTCGACGGAGTGGGCCATCAGCATCCTGTCACCCTGAGAGGAGAGCAGGTAGCCCGACATCAGCGTCCTGATCTCAAGATACTGGTCCTGCGCGAGAGGACCCCATCGTGGAAACTCTTCGGGCAGACGGCAGAGCAGGTCCGCCACTGCGTCGTGGCGCGCCGCTTCGGCATGCATGTCGGCCGAGAACAGCCGTTTGATGGCGCTGGTGGTGCGCCAGCGGGTGTCATGCGCGAAGCCGGGCGCGCCAAATGCATGAAGACCGTGTCCGAAGAACTGGCGCGCCATCGCCTGCTGCTTGACCGGCGAGCGGCTCAGATAGGGGTAGAGGCGTTCCAGCAGTCGCGCGCGGCGGGCGGATGCGGGCTGCCGCCCCCAGAAGCGGCGGACCTTGCCTTCCCGGAACAGGTCGTAGCCGGCGAACATCTCGTCGGCCCCCTCGCCGGTCAGCACGACCTTGATACCATGTTCGCGCACCAGCCTAGAGAGAAGGAACAACGGCGCCGGCGCCGTCCTGAGAATCGGACGCTCGGCGTGACGGATCACATCCGGGAAGATGTCGGCGATGTCACCGCGCGAAACCATCACCTCGTGGTGCTCGCCGCCGCTCGCACCGGCAACCAGCCGCTGGTAACGGGTTTCATCATACTCGGCGTCAGCAAAACGCAACGAGAAAGTCTGGAGCGGCGCGCCGGCGAAGCGCCTCCCGAGCATGGCGACAAGTGAGCTGTCGAGCCCGCCGGAAAGGTAGCAGCCGACCGGCACATCCGCCTTGACCATTCTAAGCGCCGTCGCGGCCTGCAAGGCGCCGCGCACTTCGTCCACCGCATCCTCCAGCGAGCCCCTGAAGGTGCCATGGGCCAGGTCCTCGCTCTCGGGATAGCAAGGTTTCCAGAAAGCGTGCTCACGAACGCTGCCATTGTCGTAGATGCGGACGTGGCCGGGGGTAAGTTCCTGTATCCCCTGAAATACGCCTTGCGGCGGTACGACCGTCCACAGCGTGAAAGTCTGGTCGACCCCCGCCGGATCGAAGGCCCGCGGTATCGCCGGGTCGGCTGCGAAGATGGCCTTAACTTCGCTGGCGAAATGCAGGCGGCCAGCGTGTTCGCACAAATGCAGCGGGCAGATGCCGAACCGATCGCGCGACAGGACGAGGCGGCCTGTCAGCGAGTCCCAGATGGCGAGTGCCCATTGCCCGTTCAGCCGCTCGAACGCGCCCACACCCCAGGCGCGGTAGGCATGCACGACGACCTCCGTATCGCTGCGGGTGCGGAAACGATGTCCCAGGGCTATGAGCTGGTCACGCAGCTCGACGTAATTGAAGATCTCGCCGTTGAAGACGATCCAGGTGGTATTGCCTGTGTCGGCAAGAGGCTGCTGTCCGGTCGAGAGATCGATGACCGACAGGCGGGTATGCGCCAGCCCCGCTCGCCTGTCGCGGTAAAGGCCGCTCTCGTCCGGGCCTCGATGGGAGAGCGCGGCTGCCATTCGTAGAAGCGCGGCTCGTGAAGGAGGCTCCGCAGCCGCGTTCAGCGCCACAATTCCGGCGATGCCGCACATGGGTCAGTCCCTGTCCATCGCAGCGGGCAGCTGTGGCCGTGCGTGAAGATAGCGTGCAGCGCGGCGTTTGCTGACGATATCCTTATAGACCTTCTCGACTTGCGCGGCAGTGAGGCCGGCGGCAGCGGCAACCACGCCGGCCGAAATTCCGTGATTCATGCCGTAGAGGCACAAATCCATCAGCTGATAGGGCAAGGCGAAGTAGAACTCCTCCTGGGTTTGCGCCATGGAAAACGTGTCCGTGGTCGGCGGCCTTGTTCGCACCTCCTGGTCAATACCAAGATATTCCGCCAGATGGTAAACCTGGGTCTTGTAGAGATGGACGATAGGCATCACGTCGGCGACGCCGTCGCCCTGCTTGACGAAGAAGCCTTGGTCGTATTCGAGCCGGTTCGGCGTGCCTGCCACTGCATAGTTGAGGCGGTCCGCGTGATAATATTCAGTCATCTTGCGAACCCGCTGCTTGTAGTTGGTGGCAGCGACGATCTGCAGGTAAGCCGCCGGCGACAGACGCACGGTGTCGATCTTTCCGTGCGGATCCTCGACCGTAAGGCGCGTGATATTGAGGCCGCTGCTCTCCAGCACCGATGCCATGACCAGCTTGCATTTCCAGCCTTCGCCATATCCAGGGACGGCAGTTCGGATGGCCTCGATCTGTCGGGCGTAGGCGCCGATGCCTTCAAGCGCCGGCTCGATATCTTCAAGGATTGTGTCGATGCCAAGCTGCCCGGCGACGCTGCGGCCAAGCCTCAACGAGTCGCCTGACGAATGGCGCTCCGGCATGAACAGGCCGAGCACCTTGTCCTTCCCGAACGCCCGTGCGCACAGCGTTGCGACGACCGAACTGTCGATGCCTCCGGAGAGCCCGACGACCACTCCGCGACGCCGTTGTGTGCCGAGAACCTGTTCGCGCAAAGTCTCGACGATGCGATCGATCTCCAGCCGGGCATCGAGCGCCAGCACATCGCTGCTGAATTCCCCGATCAGGTCGATGACACTGCCTCCTGTTGGCGTGACTCGACTGAAGAGTAGGTCTCGGTCACAGCGTTTTCGATGAGCGGGCGATTGATGGTCAGATGGGGCTCCACGACCATGTCGATGTGAGTGCCGGCGATCGGAATGACGTCCAGATGGACGAATGCCCGGTCCCACCCGAGTGCAAGCGGCATTCCGGGCCGCGCGCAACGGAACAAGGTGCCGGTGATCGGCAGTATCGGCCTGGGTTCTGCCAGCCATTGGAAGAAGGCGCGCGCCCGCAGAACCTCCTGCAGTTCCAGTTTGGTTCTGAAGCTCGTCGGGTTGAACTGACCCTCGGCATAGCGGTCGAGGAAGCTGGCAAGCCGGGATTCGCAGTGCATTTTGACCGCGACCTTGGCAAGCGCGCGGCACGCCACCCGACTAGCCGATATACGATTGGTTCGGATCCGGTGAAATGTCCGGGTAATGGTCTCCCAACGCTTGCTGCGCTCGCCGACCAGACTGGTATCCAGAATGCCCGTGAACGCTACCGCTCGCCCTTGATCAAGCAGACGCGCGGCAACCTCAAAAGCGACCGCTCCTCCGAGCGAGTGGCCAAGCAGGCGAACACAGCCGGTAGGCTGCACGCGGTTGATATGATCGATTGCAGCTTCGACCATTGCGGCGACAGTGTTCTGACCTTGCAGGATCATGCCCAGGGCCGGATATCTGATGGGAGACACCCTGGCGACCTTGCTTATTGCCGATGCGAACGAAGCAAGGCTCGGACCATAGCCGACCGAACCGGGGAAAAGGAAAAGCAGCGGAGGCTCGTGTTTCCAGGCGGGCGCGTGCTCTCCGCCTCCTTGAGCGGAAATGACCGCTGCAACCATCTCATCGAAGCTCATTCCAACCGTGAAGGCTTCCAATCCGAGCTCCTGCCCGATCGCGCTTTCGATTTCCATCACGCAATGGAGCAGCTTAAGCGAATCTCCCCCCGCTTCATCCCAGCACCCCAGGGCGACCCGCGTCTTAAGGACCTTGGTCCAGGCACGCCGTACTATCTGATGAGCAGGAACTTCATTTCCCGCATGGGCGATTTGCGGTGGGGGCGTTGTTTCCCGAACCGAAAGGTCGATTGCAGCCAGCGTTGCCATATCGATCTTTCCGCTGGCCAGTCGCGGTATCTCGGCGCTTGCATGGAGCCGCAGCGGGCAAAGCGCCGGCGGCAATTTTGTCCTGGCAAGTTGGCGCAGCTCGTCGCAAAAACTGGCTCCCGCCCCGCCGTGCGGGACGGCGAACGCAACCAGTTCATTCGCCGGGGTGACGATAACCACGGCATCCTTCACCGACGGCGCGCCACGCAGAACCCGTTCGAGTTCGGCCGGCTCAACGCGCCGCCCATTGACCTTTATCTGGCGCCCTTTGCGACCGATGATCCGCAACAGGCCATCACTCCCAATTTGCACAAGATCGCCCGTCGCAAAGATACGAAGCGTCTGGTCGTCGGGATCTATTTCAAACGGAACGACTGCCCCATTTTCCCAATATCCGAGTGCGACATACGGGCTTCTGATCAACAGTTCTCCGATCTTGCCGGGCTGAACCGGGTAACCCTCTTCATCGACAATCGCGAAGCCGATTCCCGGAAGCAGCCAACCGACGGGAGCTGAGGAATCGAATTCCGGCCAATCGTGCGGCAAGAACCACTGCGATCCAGTCGTTTCCGTCGATGAATAGCCGATCTGCACCAGGCAAGTTGGCGGGACAGCCTTGCGCACCAGGCGGATGTCGGCCGAGGACACCTTCTCGCCTCCAATTCGGGCAACCCTGAGTGAACCAAAGGCGTCCGCGGGCTCATCCGCCAGGAGAGCGCGAAGCAATGCCGGCACCAGATAGGTGATCGTCACGCCTTCCGATTGCATGCGGCCGCGAACCGCGCGCAGGCCCACGGCTTCGACCTCCACAAGCTGCAACGTAGCACCCGTAAGAAGAGCGGCAAGGATTTCCCGACAACCGGCGATGGTTGCCGGGCCGGTCAGGGGCAGGAAAACATCCTGCGCATTGATGTGGCACGCGTCGACATATTGCTGCACCCGGCACAGCAAGTTCCGCTGGCTGTTGACAATTCCCTTGGGGCGGCCCGTGCTGCCGGAGGTATAAAGCACGATTGCCGGTGCATCGACAGAAACGGTACGGTGTCCAGCTGGACGAAGCGTTGCCTGCAACGATTGCGCTATCTCGATCCGGGCAACGTGCTGGGGCAGATCAAGGCCGTGGAGGCCTTTGTCGCCAATTATGGCGGAGAGCCTCGCGTCGGCGACGATTTCGTTGATGCGCGAGTCCGGATCTCGCACGTTAAGCGGCACCGACGGTCGACCGGATGCCATGCTGGCCAGCATGGCAACGGTGTACCAGACCGAGTTGGCCTGAAGTATTCCAACCGCATTTCCGTCGGGAACGACGGCTTCAATCCGGCTGGCCAAGGCCTCGACCGCCCGAAAAAGCTCGGAATAGGTCAGTCGGTTGGTGCCGTCGCTGGCGGCTAATTTCTCGGAATAACGCCCGGCGATTTCCCTCAGGTGATCAAAGACCGGAATATCGACGAAGCCAGTTCCCATCCGTTGATGCAGGCGTAGAACGGGCCCGCCCTCGTCAAGAGCATGATCGGGAACTTTTGACCATCGACAAGAGACCACCGCTTGGTAGTCAGCCTGCACCGTTTGAATCGCCCTCGAAGATTCTAAATGCGCCAGAGACATAAGGGCCCCACGCTAGGATTGTTGCCGCTTATCGCCCCGCGGCATGATCTTTTCATCAATCATTCGGATGATGCGCGAGGCGGTCTTGATCGCTTAAATCGTTCGAAGTTGAGCATGCCAGCCTGCGCTCGCTCGGCTGTGCTACCTTACCGAAGTGTCGGGCTGTGCGCTGCGGTCCGCTTCGCCAGTGCCTGAAACGAAGCAGTATGCGAATACTTCCCCTCCAAGCTCATCCGTGACACGAACCCAGTTGTTTTCCCATGTCCTCAGGGTAACCTGGCGTCCTGTTGATATAGTCGCCGCCGTGAACGGGCTGGACGCATTGACATTACTCGCCGCAACCACGTCGTCCCCTTCCATTTGCTCTACCAGGTATGTTTGCATCACTGCTCCTGACTGCAGGGCATGGCCGGTTCAATTGCGTGTAGCTGGAGGCATGACCTTCCAACCGCAGGGAACGGATTTCGTTCCATGCAACAGGCAACCCTGCCTCGCCCCGCCGCCCCCGGGCAGGACCATGGCCTAGCCGCTGAATGACTTGGTCAGGACTGAGCTATGCTTTGGCGAAGGTGGAGCCTCGCGCTGCGCCGCATGCTTCTGGAACAGTGCAATCTTGTCGGGATAAGTAATCCGGATTTCGCTGTGACACCCCTCGCAGCGATATTTGGATGCAACCTGAAACCAGCGCCCGGGTTTCAGCAAAGCCAATCCGCAACGCGGGCATTTGAACGTCATTTCAAGAGGGCATAGATTCTGACACAGCGGCATTTCGCAACTTCCATAAGAGATATCTAATGT